>JBFMDG010000092.1:0-14971 GCA_040754135.1 Verrucomicrobiota bacterium | reverse complement strand
GTGAGCGTTTCGTTGTTCCAGCGAACTTTGAGATTGGTGTTGGATTCCTGGTAAACGGTGATGTTTTCGCTGTTCGATCCGGCGGTGATCACCAGTTTGTCTGAACCAGTTTCGCCATTGATGGAGATATCAGCGTCGTCGCCTTTGCTCCAAAGGAACGTATCGGGTTCCGAACCGCCGGACAATTGATCGAGCCCAAGCCCGCCAATGATCGTGTCCGCCCCGCTGCCGCCGTAGATGAGGTCATTTCCACCGCGTCCTTCGATCCGATCGTCGCCATCATCGCCGTAAATGGTATCGGCATTATTGCCGCCGCGGATGGTGTCGTTGTTCGCGCCGCCGTAAATGAGGACGCTGGCGACAACCGCATCGGCCAATTGCAGGAAATCGTTGCCGGCATTGCCGCGGATTTCATTGCCGGTGCCGCCGCCCGGACCTTCGTGAATAATCACGTCATCGCCATCGCCACCCTGCAAATTGACCGCGGCATCGACGCCATTGCGGATAATGATCATGTCGTTGCCGCTGCCGCCATCAGCGATGATCTTCCTGACGCCGGAGAATTGTTGGGTGCGTCCGAAGGCGCTCACTTCCACCGTCTCGCCACCGGTGGCAACGCTGCCCGAAACATGTTTGATGTAGAAATGTTCGTTCGTGTCGTCGTTGGCCAGATCGCGGCGTGAACCGAGGCTTCCCATGTTGAGATATAGATTGCCGCTCGATCCGACAGATCCGCCGTCGATGCGAGTGGTTTGGCCGCCGCCGGCATCTTTGCTCGCGAGGTAAACCGGCGGCGGAAGTTTGAACAGGCCGATGGTGAAGCGGGCGCAGATATCGACGCTGAAGAGCCAGAAATCGAGGTGGAGACAACCTTCGATAGTGATGAGGCCGGTCGAGCCGTTGTAATCGAAGCTTACGGAAACACCGGCGAGATCCCAGCCGCCAAAGACGAGTTTGGCGGAGGCGCCACCGCCGAAGCCGAAATTAGTTCCGCCGAGGTAATAGGCATAAATACCGAAATTGCCATGGATGCCCCAATCGCTGCTGCCGATGACCAGATCTCCGCTGAACGAAATTCCAAAGTGGCCATTGGACCGGATCCATCCGCTGGCGCCCAGTTTGGCGATGCCGAAGAAATCGATCTGCGCGCTGAACGTGAACGCCCATTCGCCAACGCCCAGGGAAACGGTTTGTTGAGCCACGGCTGTGAAATTGTTCTGCCCGACAATGCGAGGGAGTGTGACGGTGCTGCCCACCACGATATCGAAATTGGAAGTGAAGCTGAACAATTCGAGCAATACCACCTTGCCGTAAAGAATGAGTTTGAAGGAGCGGCCGGGAATATTGACGTTGGCGTAATTGACCTCGGAGGTGCGCGTGTTGAACTGCAAAGTGCCGGTCGCTTCGATTCGAATCAGCCCGCCGGCAATGCTCGCATTGACCGTGACGGTGGCCGAAAGCGCGACGCCATCGCTGTAAACCCCCAGGAACCCGGTGGCGGTGACGCTGAGTCCGCCACCGACATTGATGGTGCCGTTGATGTAAATGGTGAGCGAGCCCGAGCTGTATTTGATTTCGAGCAGGAGCGAGGCATCGGCAAAACCGGTGAAGGTGACATTGGCGTTCAACCGCACCAGCACGCCCGGAGCGACATCCACGCCGTTGACCTGGCGCGTCGCGGAAGTGGTATTGATTCGGAATTCGAAATTGGCCGCGCCGCTGAAACTCAAACCGACATTTTGTCCGAGAGTCACACCGGCAGCGAAACTCAGATTGACGCGTCCGATGATTCCCTGGGAATTGATGATGAGGCCGCCGCTGGCGCTGATATCGCCGAGCGGGCCGAGAGTAACGCGAGCTGTGAGGGTGGCGCTGAACTCGGTGGCGCTGAGGGCGATTTCGAGTTTGCCGCGAACCGCAAATCCGCCAATGGTGAACGACCCGCCGACCATCAGGCGCAACGTCACCGGATCGAGCGTGACCGTTTGGTAACTTGACGAAAGCGCGCCGGTGACGGGATCGATCGTTTTGGTCGTGATGTCTTTGCTCAGGTTTGCGGTGTTGAATTCGAGGAGGAAATTCGCGTTCAGCGAAATGCCGGCGAAAGCATTCACGCCCAGGCCCAACTCGACGCGTCCGTAGAGCCCGTCCTGGTCGATCGTGAGCGCGACGCTTCCGCTGAGATTTCCGATGTAAGCAATGCTGGTGGTGATGCTGGCGTTCACCGCGATGCCGGCGCTGGAAATCTTCAGCCTGAATTCTCCCGCGAGGGTGACCACGTTGAGCAACGTGAGATTTCCGTTGCCGCTGATCACGAAATAGAAGCCTGGCGACTCGTAATTTCCCGGACTGCCCAGAATCGGTGCACCGCCCGGGATGAATACGGTGGTTGAATCGCCCGGATCGAGGAGATCATGGAACGCCTGTGGAATGGCGAAGTTAATATCAGCGCTGGTGGTGTTGAAGAGCAGCGTGAAACTGCCGGTTAAGCTGCTGCCGGTCAGACCGCCATCGCTGCGGGTCAAGCTGAGTTCGATGCTTGCGGCGACACCGGTCAGCGTATCGACGGAGAGGAAGCCTTTGGCGTCGAAGTTGAAGAGCGGATTGTCGAGAGATTGGGTTGGGATGCCCACTTTCATCTCGGCCAGCACGAACATTTCGAAATAAGCGCTGTTGAATGTGCCGTCGGTATTGGTCCTCACTCCAATTCGCGTGTAGAAACCGCCCACAGCTTTGAAGAAGGCGGGATCGGTCGTGAGATCGGTGTCGTTGTTGTTCGAGGCAACGCCATCCATGACGCGGAAGACCAATTCGCCGGTGGCCTGGATGGCGAAAGTCAGTTTGTCGAGTTGGAATGTCTGGCTTTCGCCGTGGATCTTCAGGCTGGATCCTTCCTGCACGACGAAGAACTGCCGGCCTTTGGTTTGTCCGACGTTGGGTTCCTCGATGCGCCAGTTGCCTTCGGAAAGTTTCTCGATGGTTGAGCCGTTGGCGAGCGTGACGCCTTGCGCCGTGAACGCGCTGTTGAGTGCGGTCGGGAGCGCCGATCCGGTCAAACCGCCCTGGCTGGCGGGCAGTTCGCTGATTATCGAGCTCGCATTTGAAATCGAGAAGAGCAGATCGCCTTTGATACCTTCGAGGCTGATCGTTTCTGTGCGGTCTTCCGTTGTGGTGTTAAGCGTGAGAAGCAGATCGGCGTCGAAATGAATGCCGAAATCTTCGAGTTTGGCGAGGTTGGCCTGGAGTTTGAGAACGCCCCAAAGCTTCGGATTAAAGTTCGGATTGATATCTCCGTTGGGCATGAAGAGCCCGCCGGTATCGAACACGAAACGGCCCGCTGCCGAACCGATATTGCCGAGGTAAATGAGCTTGATCGTGCCGCTGAGATCGACGGTGAAGCGCGCGCCGATGGCGCCAGTGGCGGCATCCACGCTCTGCTGAATATTCAAAGTGACCTGGCCGCGGATGTCGATGAGCGGCTCGCTCGTCAACCCGGCCGCATTCAATTCCAACCCGCCGGACAGGCTCAGTTCAAAGGCAGGCGCCTGATTGATGACCTTGAATTTTGCGGTGCCTGCTTCGCCCGTCGTGCCGGATGTGTCCGCCCAGGCCCCGTCCGTAAACGTAACCGTCACTTCGCCGGCATTGATCTCGCCTGTGTAAAAGTAACGGAACGTGTTGCTCGTTCCCTGGCGAACCGGATTAGGATCCAAAGTGATGCTTGTGCTCCCGCTCGGGACGGTCAGGCTGAACTCCGGCGCGCTATCGAGAATGGTGCTGGCATCGACTTCACTGCCGGTTGTGGGAGTGAATGTGACATCGATGTAACGGCGTTGCGCTCCGTTCAACTTTGTCTTGTCGATCGACCGGCCCGCCAGCGGATCAGCCAGCGTGGCGGTGGCGGCCTGCACCGCGAATTCTTGCGTTTCGGCAAGGTTGGCCGCGTTTTGATCATCCGCCCAGGCGCCCCCAGCGAATTCCACCTCGAGCCGTCCAGGCTTCAGATCGGTGGAAAGCGAATAGCGATAAGTGTTGGTCTCGCTGTCCATCAACACCGGCGTTCCAATCACCACGGTCAAGCCCGCGACCGCGCTCCCGCTCAACGTGAATTCTCCGCCATCGATCGTTCCCCCATTCAATGTCCGGCCAGCCGAAGTATGGAACCGCACATCGAGATAGTTCTGCGCATTCACCTTCGACAGCCCGATGACGCCGCCCGAGTAACCGACAATTTCTGCAGTCGGCCCCGTGACGCGGAAAGTTTGCGTCTCCGCCCCATTGGACTTCGATTGCCCATCCGTGACCTGACCCGCGACGAAAGTGACTGTGACGGTGCCAGGGATTGGCGTGCCGGAAAGTTGATATCGATAAGTCGAGGTCGTCCCAGGCACGAGTGTCGGCACCTGACTCGGAACCAGAGTTAATCCCGCCCCGCTCACGGAAAATTCGGCATCGGTATCCGTGATCGAGCTGGCGGTGACCGTGTGATAACCGCCCGCCGTGTTCACCGAACCGCGATAGGCCACATCGAGATAAAGCCGGCCGTTCAGTTCCACATAATCGATGACGCCGCCTGCGCCCGGCGAAGCGAGATCTGCCACCACGCCGGTCAGCACAAACGACTCGGTCTCCTGCAGATTCTTGTGCACGACCGTATCGGGGCTGGCCGCGCCATCCGTGTCCTCAAAGGCATTGGCCGTGAAGTTGACCGTCACCGTGCCCACGTCCAACGCGGTGGAATCTTCGATCAGATATCGGAAACGGTTAGTGCCGCCGGCCCGCGCAATGGCGGCTTCGATCGTGTCGCCGGCAATCGTCGCGTCCACAGTGATGGCGGCATATTCGGTCATGCCGGTTTGAGCATTGACGACCGTCTTGAGCGGAATCGGCGTGTTTTGAACGTTGAGTGTCGTTCCGTTGTGCGTGAGCGTGAATTCGTCCTCCGCATCCAGAATCGAGCTCAGCAAGAGGTTTTGCGATTCTCCAACGCGCGCGGTCTGGCCGGATGGCACCGGGTCGCTGGCGGTCTTTTGTGACGGTGTGAACACCACGTCCAGGTAGCGCTTCCCATCGTGCAATCGGCTGTTGAACAGGCCAACATCAAATCGGCCGGCGTCACCCGGATCGGCCAGATCGGCCGTTGGATTCGGGCGTGTGACATCAAATGCTGTAGCCGGCACGGTGTCGAACTCGACCGGTTGCCCCGCCGGATTCTTGAAGCCCATCGAGAATTTTCCGTACATCGTCAGAAGCCGGACCTGGTCGGGCACATCGGCGAGGAAAAGGATTTTGGCGCTGCCTTCAGCAATCTTCGAAAGGTCGGCAAACAGGCGCGCGCTGATGCTGAGGTTATCGGCGGCGAAGTTGAGTTTGCCGACGATGAGAATCTTGCCATCGGTGGCGAACTTGAGGACGACCTGTCCGTTGAAGACCTGCTCGGAGGCGTAGGCGGTGAAAATCTTGGCGCTGCCCGTGATGGTCATGGGCTGAGTGAAGGCGGCCAGGAAACCGCCGAGGTTCGGATTGGCCTGGACGGCGTTGTACTGATTGACGACTTGCTGTTTGACTTGCGCCAGCCAATCACCCGCCGGCGTGCCGGGCGGCGAGAGGTTGAATTCCGGACGGCGCAAATCTTTGGGATCATCGATGGAAGGCAGGCTCTTGAAGAATTGCACTCCGCCGACGAAATCATTGATGGCCAGGCCGCTGTTCGGTTCGAGAATGATGCCGCCAGGAATCGAGCCGCGCACTTCCACTTCGAGCGGGCCGAGTTCGGACAGGGCGAACTTGATGCCAAATCCGCCGAGGCCGGCAAAGTCGAAGCCGCCCTCGATGCCGATGAACAGCACGCGGGCATCGACCTGATGATTGGGCGGCGCATTGGTCGGCACCATTTGGAAGGTGGCGCTGCCGATCGGCTTGTAGAGTTTGAGGATGCCGCCGATCAGTCCGCCATTGATCGTTCCGCCAAAGAGATTGCCTTTGACGCTGACACCGATGGCGCGGATATCGACGATTGGAAATTCGCCATTCAGGAGTTTGCCGATATCGATTTTGATGCCTTCGATGGCGCCGGAAAATTCGAGCGGCAATCCGGGAAGTTTCGTGACCTCGGCCGAAAGCGTGAGGAGGAAATCGGCCGGATCATTTTGAATATCGGGCCATTCGATGCCGATTTCGGTGATCTTGATCGGGAGCCAGGTGGGCCAGCCGACGCTTGCGCCGGTGGCCGATCCAACCGAGAGGAACACGCCGAATCCAGGGAAAGTATGGAACGATCCATCGCCTTTGAAACCGAAATTCCGCGCCGACCCTTTTAACGACAAACTGCCGGCCGTGACCGTGGCACTCACTTCACCCGTCACCACCGGCCCAAGCGAACCGCTCGGCGGCGTGCCGAAAGCGACCAGATAACGGCTCGTGTCGTTGATCGCGCGCGTGTCGATGGTCAAGGTCGTCGCGCCGATTTTCACCCATTGCCCGAATTGCATTTCGAGCGAATCGACCGCGAGCTGGAATCCAATCACGCGCCCATCTTCAAAATCGAACGAACTGCTGATGGCGATATCGTCGGCGTCATTGACCGTGTCGCGAAGCTTGATGTTGAACGGCTGGTTCGGGAGGAAATCGGAATTGCCAAACGCCACGGTGATGTCGCCATCGAAGTTGATGCCGCCGCTGAAGAGCACTTCGAAATCGGAGACGCTGATCGAGATGTTCTGAATGGTCAGGACGCTCCCGAGATTGATGGCCGGAGTGCCGGTGACGCCATTGGACGGCGTCATGGTTGTGGGCGCAGGCATCGCGCCCTGAGCGGTGCTCGGCGGCAGCGAATTCAAAGGCGACGGCCCGTACTTCAACGTCGCTCGGCCAAATCGCAAACCATCCTGGCGAATCTGCAAGCCCGGCAATTTCGGAGTTGAGGCATTGCCATCGTGATCGAATTCGGAAATGGATCCGGTGATGTCAAATTTCGGGAAGGTGATGCTCGCGCTTTGGATGCGAACCAATTCCTGAGTGCCCGTCGTGTTGGCCGGATCGTATTTGATGCTGATGCCATTGGCGGTGGCCACGACCACATCCGGCACGGTGGCGGTGAGGCTGTTGATCGTGAGGCTGAATTTGCCCGGAACACTCACGCCGCCGCCGCCACCGCCGATGAGGCCGAGCACATCCACGGCGATGTCGAAAGTGCCGAGGATGCCGGTGAGCGCGACGGTGACGCCGCCGGGGTTTGGGGCTGGGGTTGTGGTGGCGCCTTGAGGGGCGACGCCGCTGCCGAATTTCAGGTTGATGCTGTCGAAGCCGATGGCGACGGCGAGGTTGAGTTTGCCGCCTTTGAATTGCATTCCGGCGAGGCCGACGGTGGGGCCGAGCACTTCGAGTGGTCCGAGGGCAATGGCAGTGGCGGCGTTGGCGGAGCCGGCGCCGCTCAGAGCACTGCCGGTGGTTCCAGCCGCGGCCACGGTGAAGGAGGTGGACGTCTCGATATTCAACGTTCCATTTTGCGTCGCGAAACTGCCCGCACGGAACCGCACTTTCACCTGGCCGGCCTGGAAAACTCCCGTCGTGTTCGTGGCCAGCTTGTCCGGGATGGAATAACGCCACGTGTTGCCAAACAATTTCACCGGCGAAACTCCATTGAGCGTTCCAATCAGCAACCCTGACGTCACCAAATCGGCATCGGCAACTCCTGTCCCTTCGAAAATCAATTCATCGCCCGTTATGGTCGATTCATTGATCGGTGAGTCGGGCGTGCCGGTGAAAATCACATCGATGAACCGCCGGCCATTGATGACTTGAATGTCGATCGTCTCGCTCCCCACCGGATTGCTCAATTGCGCCATGGGCACCGGCGTGGACGGCACCGTCGCAACCACGTTGAATCGGCGGCTGAACTCCAGATTCGTGCGCGGCGCATTCGTGAGATTGCCGAGATCGCGGAAGGAATCGGCGGCGAACCGCACTTCGATTTCTCCGGCCGGCAGCGCACCGGTGATCGAGTAGCGATAGACATTCGGCTTGTTGGCCACTTTCGACGGGTTCGCGCTGACCGTCACGCCGGCGAGCGTGTTGCCATTCTGCAAAAGCGTGAACTCGGCGCCGTCGCCCAAACCGAGGATCGACGATTCATCCAATCCAAATCCGTTCGGGTCGGTGAATTCGACGTCGATATAAGTCGTGTTCGTGCCGGTAAAGCCATCCGTCACCGGTGAAATCAAATCCGCGGAAGGCCTGGCGGTGGCGGGCGTGGTCAGGTTGCCGAAGCTGACGCCCGCGATGCTGAAGCCGCTCATGCGCAGATCCTGAAGTTTGAATCCTTCCGCGCCGCCCATCGAGAAACTGACGGAACCGCCGATGCCGAACATTTCCTCGCCATCGATAAGAATGCGAAGCGAGGCGTTCATGATATCGACGTGGACCACGCGATTGCTGCGCCGTGTAAACCGGGCCGTGCCCTGAACGGTGAACGAACTGCCGGCGGCGAGATTCAGGGCGCCTTCGAACACCTCGATGGCGGCCGCGCCCGGGAAGTTCACCGTAATTGGATTGCCGGTGGGGAACGTAACCTGTTCGTTGAGCACGGCGCGATTCGAGTTGTTCACCCGCACGTTGATCGTGCCGCTCACGGTCAGACCGTCGAGCCCGACAAATTCCGCCGCGCCCACTGCGACGAGCGCAAATGAACCATCGGCAAATTTCACCACGCCCAAATCGGCATTCTTGACGCGCAACCCAATCGCCTCCGCGCTCAGTGTTCCATCCGGATTCACGCCGTCGCCGAGGAAAAGGCTGGCGTTGCGCACCGCATAGATGCTGGCGCTTTCGGTGGTTTGCGGGCCGCCTGCCGGAATGACATTGACCATGCGGGTCAAGGCCGCGAAGTCGCCGCTGATGCGCACGTAATCGCCGAATTGCACGGAGGCATTGAGGGCGCGGAAAGCGCGCGAACCGGCCGGAGCATTGATGCGGATGGTGGCGCTGCCCACTTCCACCGATTCATCGACTGCACGCGGCGTCGTGTTGAAATCGAACACCACCGTGCCGCCCGCGGAGAAGCCGCCAAAACCGGTCGCGACCGTTCCACTGATCGTGCCGGCGACGCCATCCTGATAAATGATGAGGGCGCCCTGCCCGTTCGTGAGGTTCTGTTCGCCGATGCTGATGGAAACGCCGCTGGCGCCGATGCGGATAATCTTTTGCGTCGTGCCCGCGGTTGCACCCGGTCGCGTGAGTTGCTCGAATTGGAAAGTGCCCGACATCTCAAAAGGATCATCGGTCGCACCGATGGAAACGGTTCCTGAAACCGTGATGCGGAAGTAAGGACCTGCGGGCATGTCGAGCACGATCGAGCCTGAGCCGGTGGAAATGGTTTCATCGATTGGCGCCGTGGTGTTGTTGATGGCGATCGAAGCGGTGAGATTGGTGATGCGGAATTGATCGTGACTGTAGCTGAAAGGCGAGCTGGTTAATTGGGCAGCCACACCGCGTGGCGTGACGAACACCGCCGCGTTCGCCACGGAAACACTCAAGGTTTGACCATCATCGGCGGCGATGCTGAGCGTGATGTTCGAGGCCCCGATTTTGAGGATCCGTTCATTGGCGGTGTTGGTGGTGCGGACGATGGAAATGCTCGCGGCGCTCAGGCTCACATCCAGGAGCGTGGCGTTGAAATTGGTGATTGTGACCGCTTCCGTGTTTGTGGCCGAAGCCAGCGGTGCGGTGATGCCATCGAGCGTGAGATTGATTGGGTTGGCGGCGTAATTGGTCGTGCTGGTGTTCAACTGCACGGTGACTGTGCCGCTGATCGAGCCGAATCCATCCACCTGGAACAGGAGCGTGCCGGTTGCCTGCAAAGCGCGCGTGGTCGGTTGCGTGGTGGTGACGCCGTTGGTGGTCACCGCCTGGCTCTTCATGAGCAAGGCGAGCTTGCTGACATTCGAGGTCGAACTGACCACACCCACTTTGAAATTGCCGGTCTGGACGTAAGCTTCGACGTCGGAAGCGACCACCAGAATTTCGGTGGTGCGTGTGCCATTGGTGGCATTGCCCGTCACGGTCACGGTCTTCGAGAAACCAAAACTGCCTTTCAAATGCACGAAGCCACCGAAGTCGGCTTCGAAGCCGGTGACGGAGACGCTCAGGAATGGCGCGGCCAAACTCGCCGCCGGCATGGCGCCAAAGGAATAACTGATTCCATCGACGGAGACTTGCGTTCCCGCCGTGACTGTATTGGGGGACTTGTTGAATTTTACGCGGACGCTGGTGGCGGAGACGCTCGCGAATTCGCCGCCCTCGATAAAAAAGCCGCCTTGCGCATCCAAAATCATTTGCGAAACGGTGTCATTGGGATCGGGTGTGGCCGTGTTTGGCACCGTTTCCATGACCAGGCCGAGCGAGGCTTGGTTCACCCCCACCGCAAACGTGCCGGCGGTGATCTTGGCTTCGACACCGGAAGCGACGGCGATGACTTTGGCCAACGGGGCAGTGTTGGCGTTGCTGTCGTGATCGATGAGTTGTTTGCTGAAGCCGAAGTTGCCGCTGATGTTGAGGACATCGGCCACGACGACATTCAAGCCGGTGATGGAAACCGAAGTGAGGTTTGGCGCAGAGGTGAGCGTGCCGTTGATGCCGTTGATGGAAATCGTTTTCGAGTTCGCGCCGCTGAAATCCTGCGTGGTGGGATTGTATTTCACCTTGATCTGTTGTGCCGACGCGGAGCCGAATCCTTCCACCGCAAAATCGAGTGAACCGCTCGCTTCCAACACCAATCCCGAGGAGTTCTTGAGCAGCGCGAGCGAGCCGTTGCTCAAACCGACTTTCACGGAATCGCCCGCTTCAACCCGCGCGTAAACGCCCGAGGCGACCGCTTTGATAATATTGACGGGGGCCGTGGAACTGTTGTTGTCGTGATCGACCGCTTCCGTTTCGAATCCGAAATTTCCGCCCACTTTGAAGACGCCGCCGACCTCGACGTCGAGGCCGGTGATCGACACGCGCTTGAGGGTGGTCGAGGCGGGCATGTTGTTGAAGGTGTGACTGAGTGCGGCCACGCGAATGGTCTGGCCGGTGAATGATTGCCCCGTTTCGTTCAATTGCAGAACGGCTTCGGTAGCGGAGGCGCTGGCGAAATCTCCTGCCTCGAGGAATAAACCGCCGCGCACTTCCAAAACTTTCACGCTCACCGCGCTCGTGCCGGCGCCCTGCTGGATAATTTGCAAACCAAGGCTGCCATTTTGCACGCCGGCCTTGAAGTCGCCCACTTCGAGGTAAGCGTTCACCGCCGAGGCCACCACTTTGACCGTCGTCCCATCCTTCGAGAATCCAAGATTGCCGCTCAACTTGATCGCGTCGCCGATTTGCAAATTCAGATTCTCGACCGTAAAGGCCTTCAAAGTCGTCGAAGCCGTGGCGTATTGGAAGTCGTACTGCACGCCATCGATGTCGAGATCGTCCGCCGGCGAATCGGTGTAATCAACGCCCGTCTCGTTCAACACCACTGTGACAGTGGTTGGATTGGTCGATGATCCCAAAGTAAACCCGGGCGCAGTCAGACTGACGTTGCCCGTCGCTTCGAGCACCTTGGTGCCATTGGCTTTCAACACCAGACCGAGCGCGCCATCTTCAATCGCCACGTTGAACACCTCGTTCCCGATGCTCACATCCACGTCCGACGCCGCCACGCGCACATCGCCGTTGACCTTCTCGAACGCAAACGCGCCGCTCAAATGCACAAACCCGGCAAAGTCCGCCTCAAGACTGTTCACTCGCACCGACAAATACGGCACCGTCGCCGTGCCCGCCTTCAAATCGTCAAAGGTGAAATTGAGTCCATCGACGCTGATGGTGTCGTTGCGCGCGGTGGTGGTTTCGTTGAGTTTCACGCTCACGCCGGAACCGACGACGGATGCGAAATCGCCGCCGTTGAGGAAGAAGGTGCCGGTCGCTTGCAAAGCTTTCTTGCCGGTGGCGTCGAGCACCAATCCGAGGCTGGCACTCTTGACTCCAACGGCGAACGAGCCGGCGGTGATGCTGGCGGTTACGTTGTTGGCGACCGCCGTGACTGTGCCGGAGCTCTTGATAAAACCGAAATCGCCGCTGACATCGAGGAATCCGCCGATCTCGACTTTGAGGCCTTTGACGATGAGGCCGATTGCCGGGGTCGTCACCGTTCCGGAAGGCACAAGGCCGAACTGGTATTGCAGGCTGCCGACCGTAAGGGTGGTTCCGGTGGCGGCCGCGCCCGTGGTGTTGAACTTGAACCGGACTTCGTCGGCGCTGGCGCTGGCGAAACCGCCGCCCTGAATTTTCAAGCTGCCTTTGGCTTCGAGCACCTTTGTGCCGTCGGCATTGATTTGCAATCCGAGCGCGCCATTTTCGAGTCCGGCTTCGAACGAGCCGATTTCCAGTTTGGCGAAAGCGTTCGCAGCCACGACGGTGATGACTTCTGCTCCGGCCGCGCCGAACTTCTTGAAGCCGAAATCGCCTCCGATGCTCACGACATCGGCAAAATTGACCGACAAATCCTCGACCGTGAACACGGTGGTGTTGGCCGCGCTGGCCAGGGTCGCGCTCACACCCCCGATGCTCAAGTTCACCGGGCTGTTCTTGTAGTCGGTGAGGCTTTCGTTCAATTGCACCCGGACCTCGCCGGCGGTGGCGTTGGCAAAATCGCCGGCAGTGATCGAAATACCGGAGGCGCGCAGGTCGAGGGCTTTCTTCCCATCCGGACCGATGAGCAGAGCCAAAGAGCCGCCGCTGGCGGAAGCGGTAAAGACGCCGCTGACGCCGAGCGCCACGGAGACATTGTTGGCTGCGATTTCGAGGCGCGCGGGTGTTTTTCGGAAACCAAAGTCGCCACTGATAGTGACAAAGTTGGCGAGGTTGAAACTCAAGTCTTCGACGGCAAAACTGATTTCATTCGCGCCAACCACCAGCGGCGCGCTCACGCTATCGACGCTGATCGTAGTGTTCGTGGCGGTCGAGGCATTGCTGTACTTCACGGTCACCGTGGAAGCGGTCACCGATCCGAACCCATCGCCAACCGTGACGGACAAACCGGTCGCGCTCAGGTCGAGCACCTGAGTTTTCACGGCAGGCGTGCCGCTCGAGGAAAGCTTCAAGGCCAGCGTTCCGCCGGTGGTGCGCGCGTTGAAGACGCTGCCGAGCGAGAGGTTTACGGCCACGTTATTGGCGACGATTTCCAACGCCGTGCTCGTCTTGCGGAAGCCGAACGCGCCTGAAATGGAAACGAAATCGCCGAGAGTAAATCCGAACGAACTGGCCGAAAAGCTGACAACCGGCGTCACAACAGCGGGGGTGCCGCTGCTCGTGGCCGCATCGACGTCGATCGGCGCGCTCACCGTTCCGATGGTGAGGGTGCGATCAATGGCCACGAGTTGTTCGTTGTAACGGACGGTAATGCCGCTGCCTGTAATGCTGGCCAGGCCCGCAGCGGTGACGGAGACAGAACTGGCGCGAGCTTCCAGGGCTTTCTTGCCTGTGGAATCGATCACCAGCGCGAGTGTGCCCCCGCTGACATCGGCGGCGAACACTCCATCGACTCCGAAATGGATTTCGACATTGCTGGCCACGATTTCGAGCGATGAGGTCGTCTTCCGCAAACCGAAGTCACCCCGAATATCCACGAAATCGGCGAAGCCAAACGAGAAGCCTTGCACGCTGAAACTGGTCGTGTTCGGCCCCACCGCCAGCGGAGCGCTGATGCCGTCCACCGTGAGCGTGACCGGGTTGGCCCCGTAATCGTGACCGGTAGTGGCATCGTTGAACCGAACGTCCACATGTTCGGCGCTGACCAAATTGAATCCAGCGGCGGTAACGCTGATGCCATCGGCGGAGAACTGCAGCGCTTTGGTTCCGTCCGAGTGCACAATCAAGGCGAGCGCGCCATTCTCGGCCTTAGCGCTGAAGGCGGCGCCAAACTCGAGCGAGACATCGATGTCCGAACCGACAATCTCCATTTGTGTCGTTGTCTTGCGGAAACCGATCTTTCCTTCGATCCGGACGAAGTCGGCGAAATTGAGATCGACTCCTTGAGCGCTGAAGCTGATCAAACCGGCCGCAACGTCGATAGGCGCGGAGACAGCGCCGATGGTGATGGTCTGATTCACGTGGGTGGCCGCGGTGCTGTATTTGACGGTGACGCCCGTGGCCGTGGCGGTAATGGCGCCGCCGGCGGAGATGCTCAAACTGGTCGCGCCAATTTGCATCGCTTTTGTCCCATCGGCATGAATGAGCAACGCAAGCGTCCCGCCGGAAGCTGAGACCGTGAAGCCGGGAACCGTGAGTTCAGCGGTCACACTGGAAGCGGCAATTTCGAGCGCGGCGCCGCTGCGGCGGAATCCGAAATTGCCAGTGATCTCCACGAAATCGCCGAGCACGAAATTCAGTCCTGTGACCGAGAAACTGGTGACGCCATCGGCCACGTCGATGGGGGCGGAAACCGTGCCGATGGTGAGCGGGTTGTGGGTGACGGTGGCGCCGGTGTCGTTCAACTCGACGTTGACACTCGAGGCGGTGACGCTGGCGAATCCACCGGCGGTGATGCTGATATTGCTGGCGCTGAATTCGAGGGCTTTGGTTCCAGTGGCGGTGAAAATCGCCGCCAGCGTGCCGCTGGACGCGCTGGCGCTGAAGATCGGATTTTCGCTGCTCCCGATCTGCAAGGAAACCGTCACGCTATTGGCGGTGACGCGCAGTTCTGTGCCGATCTTTTCCACGCCGAAGTTGCCGCTGATGCTGATGAAATCCTGGATGGCGATGGTGGCGTTGCCGCTGATGCGGAGCACATTCGACTCGGCAAAATTGAGGGTGACAATCGGGTTGTCGCTGCTGGGGATCGGCGTGGCCGGAACGGGCGCGCCGGTATTGTTTATTTCGAGGGTGAGCGTGCTGTTCAATGTGAAGCCGCTGATGCCTTCGAGGCTGAACGTTCCGGTGAACTTCGCCG
>JBFMDG010000091.1:0-15052 GCA_040754135.1 Verrucomicrobiota bacterium | reverse complement strand
GCGAGACGCTCGACGCCACGGCATTTCAGGAGTTGATCGGGCGCAAGCCTGGCCAGCCAAATGAGTCCGGCACTTCCGAGCATCCGCATCCGCTGGAACAGGGCGCCTCCGTCAAAATGGCCGCGTGCCAGGGAGTGTGACGGACCGAAATAGATTGCGGGCGATTTTTCCTCCGTGGCATTTTCGCGGCCATGTCTTCTGCTGATGCTGCTTCGAGGATGCTGTCGCTCCGATTCATGTTTTTTTGTGTTGTTTGGTTGGCCGGTTTAGCAACGGGATTGACTCCAAAGGCGGAAACGATCTCGAGAGAAGTTCTCCTCCGAACTCCGCCGATGGGGGCGGATCTCTGGTACAGCTACGGTTGGTCTTGGACGGAAAAGGACGTGCGCGACAACGTCGATTGCGCTGCAACCAACGGCCTGGTGGAACTCGGATGGCGATACATCATGCTCACCGAAGGCTGGCAGGGGGTTCGCAGCAACGGAGTGCTGATGCCGAATCCGATCAGAATCGCAGACATCACCAACCTGGTGCAATACATCCACAGCCGCGGAATGAAGGCCGGGATTTATACGGAACCGCGCGTTCGCACTTCGGCCGGTTTTCCCGGGAGCGAAGGATACCTCGAGGAAGATGCGTCTGCATTTGCAGCCTGGGGGATTGATTATGTGCAATTCGACATGCCTCAAGCCATCACTGATGCGGAGCGCCTTGAAGTTGCGCGCCGATTTGTCGGCGCCTTGCGCCGGGCGACGACTCGGCCGATTGCGGTTTACAGTTCCGGATTCAAATCTTTGCCCGCCGGCGCATCCGAAGTGTTGGATTGTATCCGCTGGGTCGGAGATCTTGGATTTGCTCCACATCCTTTGTTCACATTCGAGTCGCGCTGGACGAATTACCTGCATCACCTCGATCGGTCCGCCGCGCATCCGGACGCCGTTCGCCCCGGGTTTTGGGTCCATCCCGATCATATTCCCGTGAATGATCAGAACCTCGGTTTTTCGCAAGGGATCTTCGGGATGAACGCCTTGATTGCCGCGCCACTGTTCGTTCATCGATTCGTGCCTCGCGTTTCCTATCCGAACCTTTATTCCATTTTCACCAATAAAGAAATCATCGCCATCAATCAGGATCCTCTCGGTTACCAGGCCCGGCCAATCTGGACGAATGGGCAGGCGCAGGTGTGGATGAAGATTCTTGCGGACGGTTCGCGTGCCATCGGGCTTCTCAATCGAAGCACCAAGGAAAATGTCGAGTGCATTGTGAACTGGACGGACATTGGTCTGGCCGCGGATACGCTGGCCACGGTTCGGGACTGTTGGGCGCATCGCGACGTGGATCATACAAAACGCGCCTACCGGCGAACGGTTCCGGCCATGCAAGCCGCCATCCTTAAAATCATCCCCCGGTCGTCTTTGCAGCTGGCGCGTGTTACCGAGTCGGAAGTGCATCTCGATCTCCACTTGCCCAACCACGGCAACTATACCGTCGAGTCTTCATCCGATTTGTCGGTTTGGTCTCGCTTGATAGTGTTGACGAATCAATCCGGCCGATTGCGTCTGACAAATCAGGAATCGCAAGGCCGGCAGAGATTTTATCGCAACTTCCATTTGCCCTGAGCTCTGCTCGATTCTGGAAGTGCAGATCCGTCGCGAACCGCTGGGTTTGGAAAGCGTTCTCCTGCCCCCCGCTGGCCTCGATTTAAATCCCTTGCACTTTGAAATTCGGTTTCTAACCTGTCGCCCATGCAAAATATTCTGGTGACGGGCGGGGCTGGGTTCATCGGTTCGAACCTGACGCTGACGCTCCAAGAACGATATCCGAATGCGCGGATCATTGTGATCGACGATTTTCGATCGGGCGATTTCCGCAATCTTCAGGGTTATCGCGGTGATTTTGTGGCTGCGGACATTTCAAGACTGGATTGGCAGAAGCAATTCAAGGATCTGGTTTTTGACGCCATATTTCACGAGGCCTCGATTACCGACACCACGGTGCATGATCAACTCCTGCAAACGCATGACAATGTGGAAGGTTTCCGGCGCCTGCTCGAATTTGCCGTCCTCAATTGCACGCCGGTAGTTTATGCCTCCTCGGCCGCCACCTATGGCATCGCCGCCACGCGCATGAAGGAGGACCAGCCGCCGGCCCCCGCCAACGTGTATGCGTTTTCGAAAGTGCAGCTCGACAATCTGGCGCGTAACTTTGCCAGCCGGTACAAATCGTGGCGCATTGTTGGCCTGCGTTATTTCAATGTTTACGGTCCGCGCGAGGCCCACAAAAAGGCCGCCTCGAGCATGATCTATCAGCTCTACACCCAGATGAAAGCCGGGAAGCGCCCGCGCGTTTTCCGAGCGGGCGAACAAAAGCGCGATTTTGTTTATGTGAAAGACGTGGTGTCACTGACGATCCGCGCGTTTTCGGCGCCGCGAAGCGGGATTTACAACTGCGGATCAGGGCAGCCATTTTCTTTTAATGAAGTGATTGCGGAGTTGAACCGCAATCTTGGCACGCGGCTCGATCCCGATTATTTCGAGAACCCTTACAGTTTTTACCAGCCGCACACGGAAGCGGACCTGACATTGGCGCAAAATGAACTACAGTATTCCCCGGAGTATCCGCCAGCGAAGGGCATAGCCGAGTACGTTGCGCTGCTGGAAGGCCGTTCCACTTCGGCCGTGGGAGCAGGAAAAGGTTGACTCAACCGAAGCCTGAGGGCAATCCGGCTTGGAATCCTTTCCTCGGATTTTTCCTGTCCGTATTTCGCAAACTCGATCGGTGAATTGATTTATGGCTGAAACAACTCAATCCGTTCCGGGCCGAAAACGCTTTTCCTGGCCTAAAAAACTCGGCATCGCTGCCGCCATCCTGGTCGTCTTATTGGTGGCGGTTTACTTTTTCGCCACCAGCGCCACCTTCCTCAAATCGTTTGTGCTCCCGCGGGTCAGCACCGCCATGAACGCAAATGTCCAGGTGCAGGATGCCTCGATTCACCCGTTCTCTGGTGTGACGCTCCAGAACATCAAAGTTCAAACCATCGGCTCGGAACCGCTCCTCACAGCCGCCGAAGCGCGCGTGCGCTACAAACTCTTTTCCATTCTGGGCGGAAACATCGAGGTTCACGAAATCACCCTTCGCTCGCCCCTCATCAACTTGATTACGCAAGCCGATGGCAGCAGCAATCTCGATCCACTGTTGAAACGCCCTGCCGATCCCAAAACCGAGGAGCCCAAATCCGATCAACCGCTCCAACTCGCGATTCAAAATGTAAAATTGGAAAACGGCACCCTCCGCCAAATCAGCCATGCCAAAGATGGATCGGTAACCACCACCGAGCTCACCGGGGTGAATGTGACGCTCGACCAACTCAAGAACGGCCAGCCCGGCAAACTGACCCTGGCGAGCGCGCTGAAGCAGGAACATCGTTATCCCCCCGGCGCCACCAATGCCACCGATCTCCTCGAAGGCCAGGTCGCCGGCGCATTCGATTTCGGCATCGATCCCGCCCTCAAGCCGCAATTTGTCAAAGGCAATACCCGCCTCAATTTCACGCGCGCCACCGGCAACTTCGCCGATCTCGCCAATGTCGCTGGAACAATCGAGGCCGATGTGACACCGGCTGAAATTAAAACCGTCGCCTTGCGCTTCGACCGCGGAGGCCAGGCCTTGGGACGCATCGCCGTCAATGGTCCGTTCGACATGGCCAAAGTCGAAGGAAAGCTCGACGTGCAGATTGAGTCGATCGATCGGCAAATCCTGAATCTGGCCGGAGCGCGTTTCGGTTTGGACTTTCGCCAATCGGTCTTTGATGCGGCCAGTCAAGTCACCCTTTCCAAATCCGGCAAGGCCATTGGAACCACGGGTCGATTGACCGGACGCCAGATTTCGGTGCAGCGCCAGGATCAAATCACACCAACGCTCGATCTTGATGTCGAATATCAAACGGAT
This sequence comes from Verrucomicrobiota bacterium, assembly GCA_040754135.1. Classification (GTDB taxonomy): domain Bacteria; phylum Verrucomicrobiota; class Verrucomicrobiia; order Limisphaerales; family SIBE01; genus JBFMDG01. Next base: position 11,104 of record JBFMDG010000091.1, on the reverse strand, counting down.
GTCGATCTCACGGCGAAAAATGCGGTGGTGCAGAAACTCACGATTTCTGGGCGTCAAAATCAGCGCGACCTGCTCCGCGCAGGATTGGATCAGCCGATGACGCTCAACTGGGGTGCGGCCAGCGGGAATATTCCGGATTCGAATTTTCAACTGGCCATTCTGGGATTGAATCTTGCCGATTGGCGGGCGTTTACCGGCACGAATCTGCCGCTCGGCCAGGTGCATGCGACCATGAATCTGGCCAGCCGCCAGAATGGAGAATTGCTCAATACCGATCTCACGGCCGAGCTTCGAAATGCCACCGTGCACGCCGGCACAAACACGCTCGCCAACTTGCAGGCCAAGCTGAACGCTCGCGCTCAGATCGTGAAACTCAATTCCATTACGGTCACCCCGTTCCATTTCGAACTGGCCCAGAACAATCAACTCCTCGCCTCAGGCGATGGCACAGCCAAAGTGGATCGCGAAAAACAGGAGATGAACGCGCAACTTTCGATCGACGGCGCTTTGCCGCAACTGGCGCGTCTCGCGGCTCTGGCTGATCTCGAAGTCAATTCCGGCACTCTCAAATGGCAAACGACGGTGAGCGGCGCGCAAAAGCGGCAATCGGCGCAAGGCACAGTGCTGGTTCAGAATCTCACTGCCCATTATGGCGATTATCAATTCGCCAACTTCGAATCCACGGCCTCCTACCAGGTGGATGTCGCCAACGACATTGCAAAAATCCAACGCGCCGCATTGTCTTTTCGCGATTCCACACAACCTGCAGGCAGCGTCGAGTTAACGGGGCAGTACGGACTGACCAATCGCACGGGTCAATTCCATTTCAAACTGGCCGATTTAAATCAGGCGTTGTTGCGGCCAGTGCTGGCACAATCGCTCGGCTCGAAAAAACTTGTGTCGATGTCACTGAGCGGTGAGGGCAATGCCAATTACGCCGCCGAAGGGAGCTCGGATTTGAAAGCCAAAATTTCCATGGCCAATTTTTTGGTCGAAGATCCGGCATCGCAAACCGCGGCGGTGCCGCTCGGGGCGGATTTGCAATTCGATGGCAGTTTTAGCAAAGAGCTCGTCGATCTGCGCAAGGCGTTGCTCACGGTTCGCCCCGCGAATGCCACTGGAGGTTCGGTCGATCTCTCGGGCAAATGGAATCAACCCGCCAAATCAGGCCAGTTCGCATTTCAAATCGTTGATCTCAACGAACATCTGCTCCGGCCCTTCCTGGAACCGGCCCTGGCGCCGCGCAAACTCGCTTCGGTGGCCATGAACGGCAGCGGCACAGCCACCTACGACGCGAAAACGGAATCGGCCGTGCGCGCCAGCCTCGCCGTGACCAATCTCGTGGTGTTGGATCCGAACCAAACCCGGCCGGCGACACCGCTCGGCATGCACGTTCAGCTCGAGGGCGGGATGAAGGATGAATTGCTCGACCTGCGACAATGCCTCGTCAGTTTGGCTCCGACCTCCCGCGCAAAAAACCAATTGCTCGTGCAAGGGAAATTGCCTTTCGCAAAAACGAATCCGCCGCCCGGGACGTTAACCATCAAAGCCGATTCCCTGGACGTGACACCGTATTACGACCTTTTTGCCGCCCAACCTGGCGTCACAAACCAGACTGCCTCGACGCGAGGTGCGACCGCGGGCGCTCAGGCTCCAACGACCGCGGGCACGATGACCAATGCGCCTCCGGCCGAGCCTGAGGCTGCGCAATTGCCTATTCAAAATCTCACCGCAAATCTCAACGTGGGGCAATTTTTCCTGCGCGACATTGCCATCAGCAATTTGGTGGCGACGACCACGATCCGTTCGAACGAAGTCAACGTAAAGCCGCTGCAACTGGCTTTAAACGGCGCGCCGGTCAGCGGCACTGCCTATGTAAACCTCGGGGTGAAAGGCTACGCCTACGATGTCACGTTGAAGGCCGATCGCGTGCCGCTCGAGCCGTTGGCCGGCAGTTTCGTGCAACTGGCCGAGGGACGCGTGCGCGGCGATGTGATTCTCGATTCGCGAATCCAGGGCAAAGGCATCACCGGAGCGAGTTTGCAAAAAAATCTCAATGGCAACGTGGATCTGATTTACACCAACGCCAATTTTCAGCTGATCCGGGATGACGCGAAAATTCTTTTCCTCAATTTGAAACCAGTCATCACGGTAATTGCCTACGCGTTGGGAGTTGAGGAGATTCTGCAATCACCGGTGAACGCCATCGATTCCAGAATCAAGTTGGGCGGAGGAGTGGTGGACGTGCAGCAGGCCAAAGTTTTGAGCGACGCTTTTCTCGCCAATGTGCATGGGACCATTCAATTGGCGGAAGTTCTGACCAACTCGCCCTTGAACCTTCCCGTGGATATCGCTTTGCGAAGGTCGCTGGCGGAAAAGGCGGGACTCATGCCGCAGGGCACACCACCGGATGCGGCTTACGTGCAGTTGCCGCAGTTTGCGCGAGTCGCCGGAACGCTGGGAAATCATAAAACCGAAACCGACAAACTTGTGCTCGCCTCGCTCACGGCTAAAGGCATTGCCGGCCGGGTTGGCGGCAAAACGGGCGATGTGCTGCAAGGGGTTGGAAATATCGGTGGCGCTTTGGGTGGGTTATTGAAGGGACCGCGAACCAATGCGCCTCCCGCGGGCACGAATGCACCGCCCGCAACCAATCAACCGCCGAAACTCAATCCACTCGATCTGTTCCGGCTCCTGCCACAGAAAAAAGATTAAGCGCGGCGCTTAAAGGGACTGCGTACGCAAAACTGCTGAAGTTTGGACATTTTGCGATGATGCTTTGTCGCAAGGTACGTCGAACTCTTTCACATCGACAAAGTTTTCGACAAGGTTTTCGACAAGGGAATGACAGGCGGGACCTCTGTCCGGCTCAGCAGAAGTCGGCTGAAGGTGAAGCCGATACGCCGCACAAACGCACGCCGCGTCCTGCGCGCTTGCTCCGCAGGAATAATTTTTTGCCACATCCACAGCTTCCGGTACTTTTTAAGTCAAATGCGATGATTGCATGAAATCGCCGTCTCATTCTTCTTCCGGTTCACTTTACGACCCCGACTACGAACACGATTCCTGTGGCGTCGGTTTCGTCGCCGACATTCATGGCCGGCGCGAACATCGCATCCTTGAACTTGGATTGCAGGCGTTGGGCAATCTCGCTCATCGTGGCGCTCTCGATGCCGATGCCAAGACGGGCGATGGCGCAGGCATTCTCACTCAATTGCCTACCGAGTTTTTCCGGCGTGAAGCGGCCCAACTCGGCGCCGAAAAACTGAAGGCAGATGAAATCGCCGTCGGCGTTGTCTTCTTTTCGCGCGGTGATCGCGACGCAATTGCCGCCGGGCAAAAGCTGCTGGAAACCTCGGCGAGGGATTTCGGTTTGCGCTGGATCGGCTGGCGGCGTGTCCCGATCAAGCCGCAGGTGCTCGGGGAAAAGGCCAGGCTGACGATGCCCGAAATTCAACAGTGTCTGTTGGCGCGTCCGGCCGATTGCAGTATCGGCGAGTTTGAGCGCCGGCTCTTTCTCGTCCGAAAGGCCGCCGAGAAACGTGCGTTGACGGATGAGTTGAGTGGATTTTATGTCTGTTCCCTTTCCTCGCGCACGGTGGTGTACAAAGGGCTTTTCAACGCACCGCAACTGGCGCGCTTTTATCCCGATTTGCACGACCCGGTCTTCACGACGTCGCTGGCGATTTTCCATCAACGCTATTCGACCAACACATTTCCCACGTGGCACCTGGCGCATCCCTTTCGCCGCCTGGCGCACAATGGGGAAATCAACACACTCCTGGGCAACAAAAACTGGACTCGCGCACGCGAGCGCGAGTTGAGCTCGAATATTTGGAAAGATCACGTTGCGGCACTCCAACCGATCATTGCGGCGGGGGGATCGGATTCGTCCGCCCTCGACAACGTGCTGGAACTGCTCGAATTGAGCGGACGAAGCATTCTCCAGAGCATCATGATGCTGGTTCCGGAGCCGTGGGAAAAAATGGAGGAATTGCCGCCTGCCTGGAAAGGATTTTACAAATTTCACGCCTGCCTCAATGAACCTTGGGATGGACCCGCAGCGGTGATTTTCAGCGACGGCCGGTATGTGGGAGCCACGCTCGATCGCAATGGCCTGCGGCCCGCACGCTACAAAATCTACGACGATGGCCTGTTTGTTTTGGCCAGCGAAGCGGGCGTGTTGCCGATCGACGAACGCAAAGTGGTACGCCAAGGACGCCTCGGCCCGGGCGAATTGATCGCCATCGATACCGCGGAAGGAAAACTTCTCGAGAACGCCGATGTGAAATCAATGGTTTCAGCGCAACAACCGTATGCCGATTGGTGCGAGCGGCAGATTTTTTCGCTGACTGATCACGCGGTGCCCTTCGGACTGAATTTCAATCCGGTCAACATCCTCGATCTCACTTTGCAACAAATTACTTTCGGCTGGGACAATGAAGAGTTGCGCGAAGTGTTGAAGCCGATGGCGACAGCGGGCACGGAACCGGTTGGCTCGATGGGCGATGACACGCCTCTAGCCGTGTTCTCGAAACGCCCTCGTTTGCTTTACGATTATTTCAAACAGCTCTTTGCCCAGGTGACCAATCCACCGATCGACAGCATTCGTGAGAAAATCGTCATGTCGCTTTCCACGTACATGGGCCGGCGCCGGTCCTGGCTTGAAGAAAGTGAAGCGCACGCCCGGTTGATCCGCATCGACAGCCCGTTTCTGCTCGATTACGAACTCAAGGCCTTGCAGAACATCGACGATCCGGCCTTCGGCAGCGTCACGATTTTTTGTCACTTCAGCGCCGCGAAAGGTCCGGATGATCTGGATGCGGCGCTCGAATCGATTTGCCGTCAAGCGTTGGAAGCCATCGAGCTGGGCAAAGGGGTGATTGTCCTGAGCGATCGTTTTACCGATGCGACCAAGGTGCCTGTCCCCATGTTGCTGGCGGTTGGTGCGGTGCATCATTGCTTGATTCGCGAAGGCAAACGCCTCCAGGCCTCGATCGTTTGCGAATCGGGCGAAGCGCGCGATGTGCATCACTTCGCCTGTTTGGTGGCCTACGGGGCTTCGGCGGTGAATCCTTACATCGCTATCGACACGATCCGTGAATCGATCGAGAGCGGGGAATATGGCGACCTCACATTGGAAATGGCCATGGCCAATTTCCGCGGCGCCATTGAAAGCGGCATGTTGAAAATCATGTCGAAGATGGGCATCTCGACGATCAGCAGTTATCGCGGCGCACAAATCTTTGAGGCGATCGGGTTGTCGCAGGCGGTCATCGATCGCTGCTTCTTTGGGACGCGTTCCGTGATCGGTGGAATCACCCTTCGCCAGATTGCCGAAGACGCAGTGCGCCGGCATCAACAGGCTTATGCGGCACCCGAGGCGGCCATGCTCGACGAGGGCGGCAATTACAAAGTGGCCAAGGGCGGTCGCGGCGAGTTTCACGCCAACAATCCGCAAGTCGTCCTAACCCTGCACCGTTTCCTCAAGAGTGGAAAACGCGAGGAGTTTCTCAAATACCTTGAGACAGTGGAAAAGCGCGATCCGGTTGCGCCCCGGGATTTGTTGCGTTTCAAACCACGCCAGCCCATTCCGATAGATGAAGTCGAGCCGGTTGAAAGCATTCGAGTCCGCTTCACAACCGCCGGCATGAGTCTCGGCGCGCTTTCACCTGAGGCGCACGAATGCCTTGCCATTGCCATGAATAGCATTGGTGGAAAATCCAATTCGGGTGAAGGCGGCGAAGATCCATCGCGTTATCTCATCCGCGCAAACGGTGAGAATGCGAACTCGGCAATCAAACAGGTTGCCTCGGGGCGTTTCGGTGTCACCCCCGAATATCTGGCGAGCGCGCAGGAACTGGAAATCAAAATGGCCCAAGGCTCGAAGCCTGGCGAAGGCGGCCAGCTCCCCGGCCACAAGGTGACGCCACTGATCGCTCGGTTGCGCCACAGCGTGCCTGGCGTGCCGCTCATTTCCCCACCCCCTCATCACGACATCTACAGCATTGAGGATCTCGCCCAATTGATTTACGACCTCAAACAGGTCAACCCCCGCGCCAAAGTCTGCGTCAAACTCGTGGCCGAATCCGGCGTCGGCACCATCGCCGCAGGAGTGGCCAAGGCTTACGCCGACGTCATTCTGATCAGCGGGCATGATGGCGGCACCGGCGCCTCGCCCCTCAGTTCCATCAAACATGCCGGCAGCCCTTTTGAACTCGGCATCGCTGAAGCCCACCAGACGCTCATGTTGAATGATCTCAGGTCTCGCGTGGTGTTGCGCACCGATGGCGGATTAAAAACCGGACGCGACATTGTTATGGGGGCGATTCTCGGGGCGGAGGAATTCAATTTTGGAACAGCCGCGCTCATGGCCGCTGGTTGCGCGATGTTCCGGGTCTGTCATCTGAACACCTGCCCGGTCGGTGTCGCGACGCAGAAGGAGGAATTGCGCCAAAAATTTCGAGGCAAGCCCGAGAACGTGGTGGCGTTTTTCAATGGCGTGGCGCAGGAGGTGCGCGAGCTCTTGGCGCAGCTCGGCTTTCGTTCCTTGAACGAAATCGTTGGCCGCACCGATTTGGTTGAACCACGCCCAATCGAGGAATTCCCCGAAGAAATCCGCGCCAGGATTGCCACGCTTGATTTGAGCCGATTGCTGCATCAGCCAGATCCGGGCGACACGGCGCCGCGCATTCACACGCGCGAGCGCAACGAACGGTTTGGCGACTGCTCGCTCGATGACCAGATTATGGCCGACGCGAAAGCGGCGCTGACGAACAAAGGCAAAGTGCGTCTGCACTACCGCATCACCAATACGCATCGCGACATCGGCACGCGCATCTCGGGTTTGATCGGTTATACGCATGGCGACAAAGGTCTGAGCGAGACCGCGATTGAAATCACGTTTCAAGGGAGTGCCGGGCAGAGTTTTGGTTGTTTCCTGGCTCACGGAATTCGATTGAAACTTTTGGGTGAAGCCAACGATTACGTCGGCAAAGGAATGAATGGCGGCGAGATCATCATTCGACCGCCGGAAGAATGCCGGTTCGTCTGGGCGGATCAGGTGATCATCGGAAATACCGTGCTTTATGGCGCCACGGGCGGGCGGCTGTTTGTCGCCGGCCGGGCAGGGGAACGATTCGCGGTGCGGAACTCGGGTGCGACGGCGGTGGTCGAGGGCGTGGGAGATCACGGTTGCGAATACATGACTGGCGGATTGGTCATTGTGCTTGGCGCGACCGGGCGCAATTTCGGCGCCGGCATGAGCGGTGGCCGCGCTTACGTGTATGACGTGGATGGGATGTTCCGACATCGCTATAACCAATCCATGGTCGGAATTGAGCGGCTCAGCGATCCGGATGAGATCGAACTTTTGCAAGCCCTCCTGAATGCGCATCGAGAAAAGACGGAATCCCCACGCGCCGTCGAGATCTTGCGCGATTGGAAAGCGGCCCTGGCAAAACTCTGGCGCGTCGTGCCCCATCCAGCGGAAGCCAAACCCGCGGGAAAACCGGTGCACGAACTGGTCGAAGACAAAGCCAAGCCGACGCCGGCCGGAGGATTTTGAAAATGTGCGGTTTCCCCGAACAATTTCCGTGAGATGCACCACGACGACAATAGGAACAAAAACGCGGGCGAGTTCGTGCATTTGTTTTTTCCCGACCCCACCGAGGAGACCGTAGCCGTGGCGTTGACGAATCTGCTTGGATCATTTGTGGGCGATCAGATTCGATGCTTGCGTCCAGATTCAAACATGATCGAGGTCCAGCGCTGGATCAGGGCGGCCGGCCGCAGCCCGATCGATTTCGTTTTAAGTGTGGAACGCCGATTCGATGTTGAATTCGAACCGGTGGGCGAAAGCTTCGATGCGCTGACCTTTCGCCAATTGGTCCAGTTCATCACCACAAATCGACGGAAGATGTGAGGGGCTGCGCTTTTTTTCGAGTTGGCCTCCGGGAGAAAAAACATCATGGCAGGGGGCGATCTACGAAGATTTTCGTTGACACTACGACGTATTTCGTAATAGTGGCTCGTGTCCTGGCGAACTCACTCATTACAATTATGCCGAAACGGAATCTTCCCCGACCCACCGAAGCGGAGTTAGCCATTTTGCGTGTGCTGTGGCAGCACGGTCCGAGCACAGTCCGGCAGGTGCATGAGGCCTTGGAGCGCGACACGGGTTACACGACCGTTTTGAAATTGCTCCAGATCATGACCGAAAAGGGATTGGTCACGCGGGACGATGCCGAACGCTCGCATGTTTATTCGGCGCGTCTGGCTCAGGAAGAAACGCAACGGCAACTGTTGACCGATTTGCTCGACCGGGCGTTTGCAGGATCGGCGCAAAAGCTCGTGCTGCAAGCTTTGAGCATGAAGAAAGCCTCCGCTGGCGAATTGGCGGAAATCCGCCGGCTGTTGGATGAACTGGAAAGGAAAGCATGAACACAGAGATTATTTCCCACGTTTGGACAGAAGCGCTCGGTTGGGCGCTGGTTCATTTTGTTTGGCAAGGCGCACTGGTCGCTCTGTTCTACGGCGCGGTGCGGTTGTTTAGCGATTCCCCAAAAACGCGCTATGCCGCCGGATGCGCGGCGTTGAGCATACTGGCCATCTTGCCGTTGATCACGTTTTGGGCGATCGCTGACGGACGCCTTTCAAATGAGAGGGAAATCGAGAGGGCGGCGGCGCCGGCTTTTGCTGGGAACGCGCCAGCGAACCAAACGGCCGCCCGATTTTCCATCGATGCTTCGGCCTCGGCCGATAGGTTCGGAACGCGCACGATACTTCGTCGCTGGCTTGAGTCGCGCATCACCCTTTGCGTGCCGCTCTGGGCGGCAGGGGTCGCTTTCATGGCGGTGCGATTAGGTTTGGGGGCCTGGCGCGTGCGTCGCTTTTGCGCGCAGCACGATGGGGAATTGGAAGCGCCATGGATCTCGAAACTCGAGGAGCTGCAAACAAAGCTCGGAGTGACCCGGCGGGTGCGACTGGTGAAATCGACCTTGGTTGAGGTGCCGACCGTGATTGGCTGGTTGCGGCCGGTGATTTTGTTTCCGCTCAGTTCGATCGTGGGGCTTTCTCCGGCGCAGATGTCGGCGATTCTCGCGCACGAGCTGGCCCATATTCGCCGGCACGATTATCTGGTGAATCTCTTTCAAGTGGCACTCGAAACGGTGCTGTTTTATCACCCCGCCGTGTGGTGGATTTCGAAACAGGTGCGAGCCGATCGCGAATTGTGTTGCGATGATTTGGCCGTGACGCTTTGCGAGCGGGCCGTTTATGTGCGCGCCCTTATTTCCATTGAAGAATTGCGTGCTGTTCCGTCGGCATTGGTTTTGGCGGCGGATGGCGGAAGTCTTAGCGATCGCGTCCGACGATTGTTGGGTGCAACCGCAGCGGAACACGGACGAAAATGGCGCCGACCCGTGGCGATGGCATTGATGGGGCTGGCTTTGGTTGGCGCCGTGGGCATGGCCGCTTCCGGATTTCTGGCGCCGAAGTATTACGAATCGACGGCGCGGGTATTGTTGCACCCGGATCATGATCATGGCCCGGCGGATCTGGACTCAAATGCGCCCGGTTTAGAAGATCCGTATTGGATCCAGGCCGAAGCCGAAAGGATTGCGTCGCGATCGGTGATTTATCGCGCCTTGGAGCAGAGATCTGGCAAACGTCACCAGGGTTCGAGTCGGTATGCGTCAATGCAAAAAGCCGAGGCATACGATTTGTTGAGATCCCGGCTGGCTGTGAACCAGGTAAAGAACACGCGATTATTGAACATCACGCTTTTGGGTGAAGATCCATATGAAACGGCCGTGCTGGTGAATGCGATTTTGGAAGCATACCGGGAGATGCGGGAGAGCCGGTTTCAAAGTGAGTACGATAGGCGAAGCAGGGTGCTCGCAGAGGAGGCGGACGAAATGGAGTCGAAATACGTGAATGCATTGGAAGCGCTTGAATCACTCCGCGAACAACAGGGAACGAATGGTGCCGCGAGCATCAGGTTTGACGTGGCCAGAAGAAAAGCCGAGCAGCTTAAACAACAGCTCGACAATATCAGTGCCACATCCCATCGAACCCGCCTCGAGTTTCAGACGCGTCCATTTCATGCCTTGGAAATTGTCGATCAGGCTGAGCCGGGCACGAGCCCGACACGGCGGCGCTTCTGATCCGTGGCCACCGGTCCGGCATTCAGAGTCGGCCCCGTTCTCGTGCCAATTGCTGCCAAATTCAGTTGATTCCCCGCGCAGTTTTCAGGTAGGACATTGTCTATGCAACTTTCCAGAATGCTATTGATGGTGTCTTTACTTGCGGCGGTTTTGGCCATTGCCCGTGCGGATGTGCAACTGATCCGCTCGAAGTCCGATTCAGGATCAGCCAAAGGTGCGCACAAGTCCGCCCCACCCAAGGAGGGGAAGAAGGAGAAAGCCGAATCGTCGGACCGGAAAATCACCATTCAAAAGAAAGGGGGCGAACAATTAGTGCCGCGCGAGCCGGCCGGTGCTGCTTCGCCCACTGCAACCGCCCAGGCGGCTGAAAGCACGCCGAAACCGCAGCCGGCTCCGGCTGCGCCGAAAGCGGCTCAGAACGAAAAGGCGGCCCCGAAAAGTTTGAAAGAAGCCAAAGACCAATTCACCCATTGGTGGGATGATTTGAAAGAACGCAATCAGCGTTGGGTGCAAAGCGTCCGTGAGAAAAACGCGGCGCGTGCTAAAGCCCGGGAAGAGGAAGCCCAAGCCAAAGAGACCCCCGCCCCGGCGCCAAAGAAGAAAACCACTTCCGTTGTAGCCGCCCAAAGTCCAAAAGCGATGACGGAATCGCCTCAGAGTAAGCCCAAAGTGGCGCCCAAACCGGTTGCCTCCGCGGGGGCTTCCACGGCGGCGGTGCCTGCGCCGGCGCCGGCCGTTCCGAAAACCAGGCAGCAAAAGCTGGCGGATTTGCTGGAAGAGTATAAAGCGGACAAAATCACTCCCAATCAGTACCAAGCCATGCGGGCGAAAATCCTGGCCGAACCGATGTCTGGTCAGTAACAGATTGTTCGGCGAATTTTGATTTCCAGCTCCGGTGCGCCGGAGCTTTTTTTTGCCCAGGAATTCCGTGACATCGC
>JBFMDG010000090.1:0-15093 GCA_040754135.1 Verrucomicrobiota bacterium | reverse complement strand
CGCGGCGGCAAAAACTCGAAGGACGGCGCCTGCCCCGACAAATGTTGTACGGCCAGGCTCAACGCCGGGGACACCGTCGTGCTCGCCTGGATTTTCAGTCCGCGTTGCGGGCCGGTATAATGGCTCACATGCTCCACTTTCAGCCCCATCGCTTCGGCGCGAACCTGAATTTCTCGAGCCAGCCGGTGGGAAGCTTCATCCGACCCGAATACGCGCAGGGTTCGCAATTGCTCGCGCACCCCGGCCGGCAACTGCCCGAGCGTCACTCGAACCTCCCGCGCGAGCACGTCCGCAAAGATGCGTTTGACGCCCACCTCGGCTTCAAAGGCCGTTTCCACCGTGCGCAGGGAGGCGACGCCACCGCCGCAGGTCACAAGAAGAAAGACGCTCTTTTCGCCGATGAAAATGGCCACGACGCCTTGGGATTCGGCGGCTTGAGGAGGATGAAGCGCAGTCAGGCCGAAGGAAAAACTTAACGGCTTGAGACGGGCGCTGCGCAACGCGCGCTCGAGCCGAGCCACGTTATTGCGCGGAACAGCGACTTGCGTGGCGTAGTTTTCATTTGGCGCGGCGTTGAACCGGCTGCAAGCGATGGTGAGGGCATCGAGGCCATAGGGAAATCCGCGCTCGGATTCGATGGCCAGAAAGCTTTCCACATCGGATTCGGGCAGATCGGGAATTTGCGTTTGCAAAGTCAGCGCCCAATCAAGCGGCACGCCCACGACGCATTCGCGCTCGCGGATGCCCGCTTCATCGAGCCGGTTCCGAATTTCGCGTCCGAGCAATTCCGGATCGTCCTTGAGCAGGTCGAGCGTCAAGGTCACGGCAAACGATTTGCGAATCTCGACCGACCCATTGGTGCGCCGCAGCACGACGCCATCGAGGCGGTTGCCATCAAAAGCGAGCCCGAGCAGGGCGCCGAAATGTTTCTTTTTCAAATCAGTGATCATCGATTTCCCTTCGCGGCCAAAAGTGTTTGCCGGACTGTTTTGCCGAGCGCCCAACCGAGATGCGTGAGCTCCTGGCGCTGCAAAATCTTCGGTGTTCCTTCGGAAACATCAAAAGTATATCGAATGCGTTGATATCCGCGGCCGTGACGGCCCACGGCTGCGATATCAGCCGTGAACTGGCTGGTGCGCCCGGTCAGGTAAGGGCCAGCGCGCACGGCTTGTTGTTCATCGAGGACTTCCGCAACCCAGGCCACCGTGTTGAGGCGTCCCGGATTCGAACGGCGGAAATTCACCATTTCCTCCGCCTTGCCCTGATCGAGTCCCGGAATGCAGGCCAGCACCGCGGCGCTGGCGGTGTTCACATTAACGAGCCCGGCAATGGTTTGCGCGTTGGTCACGGTGAGGTCTCCTTCGATGAGCGCGAATTCGTCCGCGCTCAATTGCGTGCGCATGAAGAATTCGAGCAAGCTGCGCGCGCCCTGGCCGGCGCCGAGCTGCGCGAGGATATCGCGCGCGCGGTCTTCACCGAAAGTTTCCTCCAACAGTTGTTGCAACTGCTGCCGGCTCTGTTGATTGCTCACGTTGATGCGCGCAGATCCGTCGCTGCGCGTATTCGGTTCCAAGCTGACCACCGTCACGTATTCGGCGAGTCCAGGATCGAGGCGGCCATCGCGGTTATCATTCGGTGGCGAGGCGCTGCCGTCATTTTCGTTGGGATCGAGCACTCCGTTGCGGTTCCAGTCTTCGCCATAAAGAATTTCCAGGTCCATGCCAAAGACGAGCCGGAGCTCATCCACCGTTTCGAACGGAGCGTTCTTGCAGCGGTAGGAAGGAATGCGGCGCAAATACGTTTCGTCCTCCGCGCCGCCTTGCGACGGTTCCGAATCGCTGTCGCGCCAATCAATAATGGCTGCGGCCAATTCCGGCGTCATGCGTGGAAGCAATTCGAGCATCTCGCGCGTGGCGGTGTTGAGGTTCAGTTTCGAGGCTTCGTCCACCAAACTGAAATAAGGCGCATCCGGCGCAATAAAATTATCACCCCGGCCGATGAGCCAAAAAGTGGAGTCGCCGACGAACACCTCTTCGCGTTGATATGTTTGAATGTCAGGCATCACGCCCGGCTCGACCGGGTTGGTTAAGAGATAAGTGACGTAGCGTGATGCTCCTTCGATCGCCTGATTGGCTTCGAGGCCCGCCACTCGATGATCTGCGGCGCGCAATTCGAAACGCATGGCATCGGCGAAATACAAAGCAATGCTCACCAGCCCGAAAGCCACCCACAACACGATGATCAGCACCGAACCGTGCGCGCGCTCGGAATTCCAGCGTTGCCTCGCCAGCCTCATCGGCCACCTCCTGACGGCGCCTGCCCGGTGGAGGATGTCGAGGTTTGATTGGTCCGCGCCTGCACAGTCAACGGCACAATCAATTCCAGTGGCGCCACTTCGTCCATCTGGCTGCGCCGCTCGTCTTCTCGAGCGAGTTGAAGGCGCACTTTGATGGCCTTGGGCAACGGGGTTTCCTCGGCGGTGGAATCCCAACTGGGCTGCCATTCTGTGCCGCTAAAAAAAAGAAACTCAACCATTTCCACACCGCCCAGCAGCCATTGTTCATCGGGAGTTTCCTGCGTGGCCGCCAGCAGATTGCGTTGCACGGTGCGAATGAGATCGCGGCCATTCGCCGCAAATCGATTGGTCGGTTCGCGCAAGTAATAAACGACCTTTTGGATGTCCGCCCAGGGCGAGGTCTCATCAATCGTTCCGCTGTTCGTGAACAATTCAGGACTGACCGGATCGCCCAGAGTCGAACCGAGCAAGCTGCCCAGCGTGCTCCCCAAACCGCCGCCCGCGCTCGAACCGGTCGATGACGCGGATGTGCTCGGATCCGTCATGAGCGACCCGCTCAAAACACCTCCCGGAGTCACGATTCCCGATAGATCGCGTCGCAGCGTGGCCAAGGCCTGTTGAATGGGTATCTTCTTGTCGAAATGTTTCGTCGTCTGATTGCGCAATCGCAGCGCGCCATAAAACACGGAATTGATCGCCGCCAGCACAATCGCGAACACCACCACCGCAATCAAAACTTCAATCAACGTGAACGCGCGCGCTTCACGCCGGAACGAAGACAATGACAAAGCGGCGATTTTCATGGCTGCGATGTCGTGGTCGCCGGCGTGGTGGTGGTCGCCGCGGAAGGATCGATGAGGGTGCTCAAGCGGCAGTCATACTCCTGGCCTTGCACATCGAAGAACACCTGCACCGTCAGCACCTGCAAAGCGTCTTTGTCCCACGCCTGATTGCGTGCCTGCCACCGATACTGCCGATTGTTTTCCTCGATCGATCCGTTTTGGGATGTGGGATTGCCCTGACTCGTGACGACGATTTCATTGAGAATGCGTTCGGCCACGCGCGAGGCTTCTTCTTTACGATCGGCCACTTGTCCGGCGAGGTTGGCCACACGAATGCCTTGCACGGCCACCGGAATGACGATGGCCATGAAAACGAGCGCGGCGAGCACTTCGGCCAGCGTGAAGCCAGCCTCTCGCCGCCTAGCGATGGGCCGTTGGCCACACGTTGGTTTGAATTTCATAATGCCGGCGATTTATTCCGCGACGGATCCAAACCACGTTTGGATCGGTCTCTTTTGCGGGCGCAGCTTTTGTTTCCTGATCGCGCCTCGTTTCTCGAATAGCCACACCCTCAGGACTGATTTCACTGATGGTTCCGTCGGGCAGGAATCGCAGCCGCGTTGTGTCGCGGCTGAATTGCCTGGTTTGATCAAGCGTGATTGTTTCCACGACTGGCACGCGGCTTTGTTCCACTTCAATGCTTAAATCCGGGTCCAGTTCGAGGCGCACCGCTTTTACATCCTCGGTGCTGTAACCCGCTTCTTCTTCGAGTCCGTAAGTGCCTTCCTTCGCATCGATCCACACGATCATCGGCACTCCTTCCGAAGCGGCGCGGCTCTGCGCATAGCGCGTCAGCGACAAAAAGCGGCGCGCTTCCCCATCGAGAGTTCGTCCGCGAAAAAAATTGGACAAAGAGGGCGCGGCCACGGCAATGACGGTGATGAGCATCGCCATGACGAGGATCAATTCGATGAGCGTGAAGGCGCGTTGCGCGGCCGGATCAGCGCTTCTCTTGTTGCCAATTGGTAATGTCATCATCTCCTCCCACGCGGCCATCGGGCCCCATGGACATCAGATCGTAGGAATTGGGATTTTGTTTGCCGGGGCATTCGTAGATGTACTCGTTGCCCCAGGGATCTTTCGGGATTTCAGTTTTGAGGTATGGCCCGCGCCAGTTCTTGGCGTCACGCGGCTGCTCGAACAACTCATTCAACCCGCTCTTGCCTTTGGGATAATAACCCATATCGACTTCAAACGCGTCCAGCGCGGTTCCAAAATTGGCAATCTGCGTCTGCGCAGCCGTGATCCGCGCCTGTTCGGTGCGCCCGGAGAATTTCGGAACCACAATGGCCGCGAGAATTCCCAAAATCACCAGCACCAGCAGCAGTTCGATCAAGGTGAATCCGCTTTGCCGGCGCCGCCGGGCATTGGGTTTCAAAGTGCGCGAGGTGAATTTCAATTTCATAGTGAATCAGGAGTCTGTCGGTGGAGTTATTTGATGTAATCCTGCAAAGTGAAAATCGGGATGACCATGCCGATGAAAATAGTGCCGATAAAGGCGGCGATGCAAAAAAGCATCAGTGGTTCCGCCAGCGCCACGGCTGCTTTCAACTGGCGATCGAGATCGTTTTCGGTGACGTTCGAAATTCGAACCAATTCCTGATCGAGCCGGCCGCTTTCTTCCGCGACGGAAATCATTTCCAGTGTTGAACCGGAAAAAAGCGTGCGGCAATCCGCCAGGCTGGCCCCGAGTTGTTTGCCTTCTTTGACGCGCTCGATCGAATTGGTGACGGCATCGACCAGCACTTGATTGCCAATAGAACGGCGGGCCACATTCAAGCCGTTGATCAACGGGACTCCCGCGCCCAGCAGCGTGCCCAGCATCCGGCAAAAGCGCGCCATGGCAAACTGGGCGAGCAGACCTCCGATCACCGGTGCGCGCAAAATCCATCGCTCCCACATGCGCCGGCCTTGTTCGGAGGCAAACCAGTTTCGCAAAAGGAAAGCTCCAATGCCCAGCGCCACCGCCACACCTAAACCAAAGGAACGGAGCAGATCGCTGATCGAGACAATGAATTGCGTCAGCATCGGCAGCGATCCGCCAAACCCGGCGAAGATCGATTGAAAACGCGGAATAAAGAAAACGAGCAGAAAGATCAATACGCTGACGGCCAGGACAAACAAGATCGCCGGATAGAGCAGGGCGGTGACAACCTTCGACCGCATTTCCTTTTCGCGCGCCTGAAAATCGGCGATTTGCCCGAGCACCACGTCAAGGAAGCCGCCCGTTTCGCCCGCTTCGACCATTGCCACGTAAACCCGCGGGAAAGTCTCCGGCGACTTCGCCATGGCATCGGCGAGCGACATGCCATCAACCACCAGATCGTGAATTTCCTTCCACTTCGCACGCGCGGCGGGAGTCGAGGCTTCCTTGGTCAGAATCACCAGCGCACGGCTCAAAGGCACGCCGGCCGCAAGGAGGTTTGACAGCAACCTCGTGAAATTCTCGAGCATGCGGGCGGAGATTTTATTGCCGCCGCCGAGCGAGAACTGAAATGCCGAGATTGCACCTTCTTTCGTTTCTGCTTTGTCCGCGGGAGCATGGGGTTTTGCACTGCCATTTCCATTTCCATTGCCATTGCGATGTTCGGCAAGGGTGATCGGCCGCAAGCCGCGGGCTTCCATCACGCGAAACGCCTCCTGCCGCCCGCCGGCTTCTATTTGGCCTTCGGTGACGCGCCCGTCGGTTTGCAACGCTTTATATCGGAATACAGCCATGAAATTCTGTTCTCGGTTGATTGGCTCCGCCTTAACCGGCCGCAATGACAGGTTCAGCGCTTTCTTCGCCACCGCTCGAAAGCGATTGATCTTTGGTCACGCGCAATACTTCCTCGACTGTGGTCACTCCTTGCCGCACCAGACGCCAGCCATCGTCGGCCAATGTCCGCATGCCCGCGCGCCGCGCCGCTGCGCCAATGATGTCGCTCGAGGCATTCTTCAAGATCAATTGGCGGATTTCGTTGTTTGTATCCATCCATTCGAAAATGGCGCGGCGTCCATGATAACCGGTCTGGCGGCATTCGCGGCAACCGACGGCGCGATAAATCGCGGTCCCGGCGGGGAAATTCAATTCCGCCTTGAACGATTGCGCAGCCGGGGAAATGTCCGCCTCCTTGCAATGACGACACAGCACGCGCACGAGCCGTTGGGCCAGCACCGCTTCTAGCGATGAAGCCACCAGATAAGGTTCCACGCCCATATCAACGAGCCGCGTCAATGCTCCCGGTGCGTCGTTCGTGTGCAACGTCGAAAACACCAGATGGCCCGTCAATGAGGCTTGCACCGCGATCTGTGCGGTTTCCTGGTCGCGAATTTCACCCACCAGAATGACATCGGGATCATGCCGCAAGATCGAACGCAACCCACGCGCAAACGTCAGCCCGGCCTTTTCCGAAACCTGAATCTGGTTGATGCCTTTGAGCTGATACTCGATCGGATCTTCGATGGTGATGATTTTCCGCACGGCATCGTTGATTTCCTGGAGCGCCGTGTAAAGGGTCGAGGTCTTGCCGCTGCCCGTCGGGCCGGTCACGAGAATGATGCCATGAGGCAACCCGAGCACCCGGCGGAAAGAACGAAGTTCCCGATCGTCCATCCCCAGCTCAGGCATGCCGCGCAGCGTGGCGTTTTGCCGGAGCAAACGCATTACTACCGCTTCCCCATGCAACATGGGAATAACCGACACACGAATATCGACTTCGTTGTTTTCCAGCCGAATCTTGATCCGGCCATCCTGTGGCAGCCGTTTCTCCGCAATGTTCAAATGGCTCAGAATCTTGACGCGCGACACGATCGCCGGCTGAAACCGCTTCACCTGCGCCGGCACGGGAATCTCCTGCAACACACCGTCGATCCGATAGCGAATGCGCAATTCGTCTTCGAACGGTTCGAGATGAATGTCCGACGCCCGCAGCTCGATGGCGTCGCGCAAGACCTGATTGACGAAGCGGATGATTGACGCATCTTCGGCCGCGCTGTCGAGATTCGTGCCGTCGTCCTTCTCGTCATCAACCACCTGGAGCGGCGCTTCTTCATCGAGGGTGTCGATGGTATCGGCGCCGACACCCAATCGTTTTTTGATTTCGCGTTCGATCGCTTCGGTGGGAGCGAGGACAGGTTGCAGACGCAAACCGGTCATCGCCTTGAGCGAATCCAGACCTTGCGTGGCGAAGAGCCGGCTGGTAGCGACTTCGACCGTCCCATTGCTGCGCCGCAGCGGCAGCAATTGTTCCTTCAACAACACGCGCGCCGGGAAGAGCGATAACAATTGCCGGTCGGGCTCGATATCATCGAGGGTTGTGAAGGGGATTTCGTATTCCTCGGCCAGCCAGCGCAGGACGACTTCTTCGGATTGAAGCGCTGACCCGCCATGCTTTTGTGCATGGCGGGCCAGTTTCTCCACATCCAGAGCGGATAACTGGCGATTCGCCGTCATCCGCTCGAGTAATCCGTTGGTTTTTGTCTCCTGCGACTCGGTTTTGTTCATCGACACGCTTTCTGAAACTGCGAAAACGGAACCGGGAAGGCTTACTTAAGCAATCCGGCGAGCACAGCAGCGGCTTCTTGTTTCACCGTCAGCACCTTGCGGAGTTCTTCCTGTGCTTCTTCCAATTTGGCTTCCTTCTCTTTGCGCGTGTCTCGCAACTTGGCGAGCTTGGCTTTGATTTCATCGGCCGAGGCATTCGATTCGATCGCCTTTTGCAGTTCTTCTGCTTCCGGGCTGGAACCGCCACGCGCTCCACGACGTCCGCCATCGTTGTCGCCGCCACCGCCACCGGCGCCACCGCGGCCACCGCGTCCGCCAAACATAGCGCCAAAACCGCCGCCGACTTCGCGGCGTGCGTCGCTGATCTTTTCAATACGGGTCTGAATGAGCTTCCATTCGTCGTCACTCTTCACGCCAAGCACTTCCCGATAACGCTCCATCATGCGCTGACGCATCTGTTCGGGATCGAAACCTCCACCGCCGCCGCGATTCGGGCGTTCCTGAGCGAAGGAAGAAGTGGCGGTGAGGATAAGGCCGGCGGCCAATGCGGCCGGGGCAAACAATTTAAGCACGGATTTCATGTCGATGTTCGATATGGTTATGGATTGAATTTGGTTGTCGAACCAACGGGGGGCACGCGCCCGTCCGATGTCGAGCGGCGGCCAAGCACCAGCAATGCCATCGCTGGAAATGGCCTGTTTCCAACAACCAACGATTCCTGAACGCGCACTTCTTGCGCAACCAACTCTTCGGGGTTGCGCAGCTTTTGCGCAGCTCTCTTCCCAGGAGGGTTGGTTCATCCTGCAACCGCGTTGGCCCAGTCCATCCAACTGCGGTGCCCCGTTGGGCCATCGTCCGGTGAACCCTTCTCTTGCTTTTTGCTTTCAGCCTCTCCAGACTCGCACGGTTCGTTTCGAGATTCTCCACAGCTAAAATATTGCGCCGAGTCAAACCTGCTCCGGATGCGCGCATGCGGGTGCAGGGAGTTCAAGGCGCGGGAAGAAAGGAAAAATGAAGGATGCTGAATACATTGCCGCCGGAAGTTTGACCCCCATTCTGTACGTCCGTGATTTCGATGAAGCTGTCGATTACTACACCAAACGTCTCCTGTTCCGTTTGCTCTGGACCTGGGGCAAACCGGCTTCGTTCGGATGTGTCCGCCTGGGAAACATTGAAATCTTTTTCTGTCTTCAATCGCAAGGCTGCCCGGGCACCTGGATGTCCGTTTTCATGGAAGATGTGGATGGTTATTTCGGAAAGATTACCAAAGCGGGTGCGGAGGTGATTTACGGACCGCAAGACGAACCGTGGGGTTGCCGCGAGATCCACGTGCGCGACCCAAACCAGCATGTCATCCGATTCACGCAAAGCATTCCAGCGCGGGAACCGAAACTCGAAATCGAACGCGTGCCAGTGCGCGCACGGATCGAAAAGCGCCTCGCCGCTTTGATGACCGACCTGGCCAGGCACAAGAATATGAGCGTCGGCGAAATGCTCGAAGAGACGCTCCTGCATACTTTCGAGAGAATGCCGGCCGGCGGCGTGGCCAGTCCGCACACGCAACACACCCTCGGGTTCATCCAGCGCCTCAAGCAAAAGCACGGCATCGATTACGATACGCACGCCAGCTATCGATTCATCGAGAAGCCAGTCCGCAAGAAAAAGAAATAAGTCCGTTCTCGTCGCTCGGGATTCTTGTAACAGGGAATATCCCAGTCCGGCAGCTCGATCGCACGACCGTGAAGATCGGGCCAGTCGTCGTCGCGGGAATTCGGAACTTTGGAAAAATGTGCGGGCAGCCAGAATGAGATTCTGCAACGGCATCAGTAGGAGCATTTCGCCCAAACCAAAGTGAGTGCTGCTCCGTCGGGAAGTAACCCCAATGCCTCCTGATCTCAGCCCAAACCAGCCCAGCGAATGTTCCGAAATCAGGCGGAAGCAGAATTCCTCCAACGCATGGCCAGCCGCTCCGGCATGTCTCCAGGGTCAATTCATGGGCTGATGGTCAACTTGCGCGATGTGATACGCGAAACCGCACCCAGCGGCCGGCCATCGGAATCCTTATTCGGATTGTTCAGATACACCTTTGCTTGTGGCCGGCGCCGTCACCGATCCCAATGCCTGCCACCACGCTCACCGCGCAGGATATCGATCCGCGCCTGGAATTTCATGTCGCTCTCGAAATGCAGCGCGCTTCCCGGGCCTACCGCCCGCTCGAACGCGCTGGGATCGATGGCGTTCCAACACCGGTCATCGTAAATGTCATCTATGTTTCGACCAAACCGAAGATACCTATCATCCTGGGGGATGTCCTCAAGGTGCTTGGTTACGACCTGAAATTCGACGCTGCCGAGGCACCGGCCAACAGCGCTGCCATTTTCCGGCTGTATCAAAGTCCTGTGAGTTGCAGCGATTGGCCGCGGCAAAATCAAAGCGCCGGTTCGGGCGTCTCCGGTTCCTCCGGTTCGGGCGCGGAGGATTTTCCTGGTTTGATGCTGACGGGTTGGACGTCCCAGATTTCTTCGCAATATTCGCGGATGGTGCGGTCAGAGGAAAAGTAACCCATGCGCGCGACGTTCAGAATGGACATGCGCGTCCAGGTTTCCAGATCGCGATAGGTGTGGCCGACGTGCGTCTGCGCATCGATATATCCACGGTAATCAGCCAAAAGCATGTATTCATCGTGATGCAGCAAATGATCGCTGATCGGGCGGAACAAATCGGGCGCAGATGGAGAGAAAAAGCCCGAGGCAATTTGATCGATGGCTTCCTTGAGTTCGATGTCCGCTTCGTAAAAATCGCGCGGCCGATAACCGCACACCTTGAGCTCGTGCACTTGTTCCGCCGTCAGCCCGAACAGGAAGAAGTTTTCCGGCCCGACCTCCTCCCGGATTTCGATGTTGGCGCCATCGAGTGTGCCGATGGTGAGCGCGCCGTTCATGGCGAATTTCATATTCCCAGTGCCGGAGGCTTCTTTGCCGGCGGTGGAAATTTGTTCCGAAAGATCGGCGGCTGGATAAATAACCTGAGCCGTTTGCACGTTGAAATTGGGAAAGAACACCCCCTTTAACCGGTCCTGAATGCTCGCATCATTGTTGATGGTGGCGGCCACGGAATTGATCAATTTGATGATGAGCTTCGCCATGAAATAGCCGGGCGCGGCTTTCCCGCCGAACAAAACCGTTCGCGGCGGGGCGTCCATGGCTTCGCCGCGGCGGAGCCGGTTGTAGAGCGTGATCACGTGCAGCACGTTCAAGTGTTGCCGTTTGTATTCGTGGAGCCGCTTCACCTGCATGTCAAAAAGGGAATCGGGATGGAGGATGATGCCCGTTCTTCGAACCACCAGTTCGGCTAAACGCGTTTTGTTCTCCTGCTTAATGGCGCGCCAGCGCGCGCGGAAATGCGAATCCCCCGCCAGTGCTTCCAACCGGCGCAATTGATCGAGGTGGCTGACCCATTCCGGTCCGATGTTCGCCGTGATGAGGTCGGCCAGCTTTGGATTGCTCAAAACCAGAAAACGGCGCGGGGTAACGCCGTTGGTTTTGTTGCTGAATTTCTCCGGATTGAATTCGTAAAAGTCGCGGAGCACCCCCTGTTTCAAAAGTTCGCTGTGCAATCTGGCCACGCCATTGATGGCATGGCTGCCCACGCAAGCCAGGTTGGCCATGCGCACGTAGCGATCCCCGCGCTCATCGATCAACGACATGCGCGCGACGCGATCCGGATCGTCGGGAAAACGGGCGCGCACTTCATCGAGGAAACGGCGGTTGATTTCGTAAATGATTTCCAAATGGCGTGGCAGCACGCTGGAAAACAACGGAATGGGCCAGCGTTCCAACGCCTCCGGCAGCAAAGTGTGATTGGTGTAACCAAAGATCCGCTGCGTCACCCGCCAGGCCAGATCCCATCCGAGCAGGTGATCGTCAATCAGCAAACGCATCAATTCCGCCACGGCGATAGCCGGATGCGTGTCGTTCAATTGCACGGCGTATTTTTTATCGAGCTGATCCAGCCGATGGCTGCGCTGCTGGTAAATGCGGATCATGTCTTGAAGCGCGCAGGAGGCGAAGAAATATTGCTGTTCGAGCCGGAGCTGCTTGCCCTGGAGCGATTCGTCGTTTGGATACAAAACTTTGGTGATGTTTTCCGAGCTCATCTTCTGCATCACCGCTCCGTAATAATCGCCCGTGTTGAACGCTTGAAAATCGAACGACTCGACCGCTTCGGCTTTCCACAAACGGAGCAAGTTAACGGTGTTCGTGCGGTAACCAAGCACGGGCGTGTCGTAAGCCATGCCGCGCACGACGCGATTTGGCACCCAGCGAACGCGGTAACGGCCGTGTTCATCCTTGTACGATTCGGTGTAACCGCCGAGCTTGATGTCAAAGCAGATTTCCGGACGCGGAATTTCCCAGGCATTGCCAAGACGCAACCATTTATCGGTCAGTTCCACCTGCCATCCGTCGCGAATGGCCTGGTGGAAGATACCGAATTCGTAACGGATGCCATAGCCGATGGAAGGAACTCCCAAGGTGGCCATGGAATCGAGAAAACAAGCTGCCAACCGCCCGAGACCGCCATTGCCGAGACCGGGTTCCTCCTCCTGTTCGAGCAATTCATCCAAATCATGCCCAAGCTGAGTCATCGCTTCGCGCACTTCATCGTAAATGCCGAGATTGACCAGATTGTTGCCTAGTTGCGGGCCCATGAGAAACTCCGCGGACAAATAACAAACGGTGCGGCTGCGCCGGAGATAATAAGTTTCGGCAGTTTTGATCCAGCGATGGAGCAGCCGGTCGCGCACGGTGTAGGCGAGAGCCATGTAGCGATCATTTTGTGTGGCGACCGCCGGGAAGCGGGCCTGGAGCAGCGAGAGATTGTCTTGAAAGGCCTGGGCGATCGTGGACGGGTTCAAACCCGTGCGAACCGCTTCAGGCGTCGAGGCGCGGGAAGGGACGGCTTTTTTTGGCATAGGAACGCTGTTGGTTGGGCCGATTAAACATACTTTCAATCCCGAATGGCAATCCTAATTCCTTTTAAAACCATGGTTCGTCAGGGTTCGTCGCTTTTGCTTCCCGGGAAATACGATCAAATTCGCCATGGCGTGTTTCCGTTCCAATCCAGGATCAAAGCGATCGCTCGCCTTTCGAAAATCGTTCGCTCTTGCCGCGGCTGGAATCGCACCGCATCATCTCGACGCTCTATGAATGCGCGATTCCTGGTGTTCCTCGCGTTTCTGCTATCTGCCGCCACGCCATGCGCGGCTCAGAGTTCGCGGTTTGAATCGTTGGGCACTCCGGTTCGCGTCGGGGGATTGATGGGGTGCATCGTGGGCCCGGATGGTCAAGGTGGCGAAGCGCTCTATTTCAACTTGAATCAAGCCGCGGCGCCTTTGTTCATCGTGCAGGTGAATCCTGACACCGGGCAGGCCCGACAATTCAATGCCCCGCAAGGTCCAGGCGCCTGGGCGTTCATGGTCGGACCGGACGAGAAGATTTATCTCGGCACCTGGGAGAGTGGATGGCTTTTACAATTCGACCCCAAGCAACCCGATCAAGGCATCGTCAATTTAGGCAAACCTGCTGAAAGCGAATCGTACCTCTGGCAGTTCGCGCTCGGCGCCGATGGCAATCTTTATTCTTGCACCTACCCGAACGCCAAACTGGTTCGGTTTGATCCACGCACCGGCCAGAAAGAAGATTTGGGCCGCATGCATCCAACGGAAATGTACGCGCGAAGCGTGGCGGCGGGAAAGGACGGTTGGATTTATGTGGGCATCGGCACGCAACAAGGAGATTTGGTGGCTTACAACCCGGCCACACGCCAGCATCACAGTGTGCTGACGCCGGCGCTCCGCGCGCAACTCCAGCCTGGGCCGGATACCGGCAGCGTGTCGAAACGCCGCGATGGCCATGTCTACGGGTTCATTCATGGGAAAATCATGCGGCTTGAAAATGGCAAAGCTGTGTTGGTCGAGTCCGCGCCGGAACCCGCTCCGCTCCATTTGCGTGACGGACGCGAGGTGACTGTTTTCGAGCGCGGACGCTTTGTCCTGCGAGATCCGAAAAATGATCAAACAGTCGAGCGCAAGTTTTCCTATGCCGGGGCAGGGGATTTGATTTTTGTGGTCGGCGTCGGCCCGGGTGGCGCGATTTACGGCAGCACCGCGATGCCGCTGGAAGTGTTTCGATTTCATCCGGCGACGCGTCAGAGCGAGCATCTTGGCAACATGCCTGGCGGCGAGGTCTATTCCATGTTGCCGCACGATGGCAAACTGTATCTCTGTTATTACGGCGGTTCGGTGATGAATCTCTACGATCCGGCCAAGCCGTTCTGGAAATTTGGATCAGCCCCGGATTGCAACCCCATTTCGTTTGGCGGGCTCGGCGATGGTCATTTGCGCCCGCGCGCCATGATTCGTGGACCGGAAGGATTGATTTACGTGGGAAGCGAACCGCCCTATGGGCAGCTGGGCGGCGCGATGGCGGTGTGGGATCCAAAACAGAACCGTGTCATAGAAAATCATCGGCACATCATCACCAATCAAAGCATCGTCTCACTCGCATTTGATCCAGGCACGGGATTGATTTTCGGCGGGAGTGGCAATTTCGGTGGCGGTGGCACGCGGCCGACCCAAAAGGAGGCCAAATTCTTTGCCTTCGATCCCAAGCAGAAGAAGAAAGTGTTTGAAACTTCTTTTATGCCGGGCGCGAGAAATTATCCTGCGACTTGCGTTGCCGCTGGGAAGGTCTTCACCACCGCGGTAAGCCAGCTGTTTGTCATCAATCCGCGCACGTTTCAGTTGGAGAAAACCATCGCCTTGCCCGGCGGGCAAATCGAGATTTCACTCGATCGACATGCCAGCGGGAAGCTCGTCGGGTTGACTAGTTCTGCTGTTTATATTTTGGATCCGGAAAAGGCTGAACTCGCGCAGACTCACAAAGCGCCCGTGCCGATCCGCTGCGGATTCGCGCTCACGAAGGAGTCGGTCTTTTTCGGTTCAGGTTCGGAGCTGTGGCGATTTCAATTGGATTGAGGGACAACCAAGGGCTGAGCGGTCCGCCCGCGCGGATCGGAATAGCAAACCAACGTGAAAACGATGAGAGCCTCTGAAAAGCATTCCTTCGATATTGCCCATCGCACCGCCGCATTGGCTATCGTCATTGCGTCGATGCTTCTTTCAGATATCGGACGTTTGATTGCTGCCAGCAACCGCGCCGCAGGAGTGACGCGGATTGAACTTACTTGCGTCGATCCGCAAGCAACCGGCTATGGCACATTTCAAAGTCACAATCAGAAAGTGGTCAGCAACCGGCGCGGGATTTTCATGACGCATCTGCGCGGTTCTTCGCTGTTTTCAGTGGCTGACGAGCCTTGGGAGATTGAGCTTGCCGGCAACGAAATAGAGCATGGTGATCATATATTCACTGCTTCGGTAGCCTCGTGCCTTGCGCTTGACCGCGCTGAAG
>JBFMDG010000089.1:0-15094 GCA_040754135.1 Verrucomicrobiota bacterium | reverse complement strand
GGGTGTCCCAGGGAAGCGACCTCGGGATGAGGTAATTCTCGTGGCATCCGTAGCTGTGACCGAAGAAGTCGGTGTTGTTCTTGTAAAGGCGAACGGCGGTGCCGAGCTGTTCGCCCAAATGCTGCGCGCAAGCCATCAGAATTCGCTCGCCCGCCCGATCGTGCAGGACCAGTTCATCCAACGACTGGCATTCGGGAGTGCAATATTCCGGGTGAGCATGATCGTTGTAGAAGCGCGCGCCGTTGCCGAGCACGAGGTCGCTTTTGATTTCCACGAAACTCAACTCCCGCTCGGAATCTTGGGCGTAATAATTGGCCTCGTCCGTATCCTGGCGGAGTTCGCGCACTCGAAACCCGCGCATGTCCGCATGCGGATCTTCACATTCATAATCCCAGCGCATCGAGACGCCCGGTTCCGAAGCGCTGCGCACAAGCGCAATCGATTCCGCGACCACATCCAATTCTTGATCGCTATCCCGTGAAATCCCGATTTCGGTTTCGAGTCCGAATTGAATGACCGGCGGCCTCATGGCTGTTCAGGCATTGGGATCTGTTTCCCGTGGGAGGAAGGTAAAAAAATTGCCGACTCGTCCAGTCGGCGCCTGAAATTCACTCGGCCAGTTATCCCGGGACACAACATCACAACTAACATGGTTTCTTCTTCAACTCAGTTCTTTCCATTGCTGGCGCAGCTACGATGCGAATCAAATCTGCGCCCCCTTAGACCACGCCGGCACGTTCGGCTTTGCGCGGACGGATCGGGCCCAGCTTCACCACGTTGTCCGGATCAAAATCGGTCAGCTTCAACCAATCCTCGGTCACGTCCGTGGCGGGGAAAAGGTCGTTTTCAGCGTATTCCTTCTGGAGCGCAGCAAGAAGATCCTCGCGGGTCAAAAACGTTTCCGCTTTGGTCTGAATGGCCCGTTTGATCGCCAGGCTCTTCGCTCGCTCGACCACCGCGGCGATGATGGCTCCGCTCGCCATGTCGCCCCGGTAGAGAATGTCGCGTTTGCCGCTTCGATAATTGATTTCGAGAAACTGGTTTTCCGGCGTGCGGGCGTAATGCGCCTCGGACACGGTGCGGGCCATTTCCGATTTGGATTCCGCCAGCGGCAGTGAATCGCGCAGATAAATCTCGTAAATGGCTTGCGCCCCGCTCAGATCGGGCCGGTGCACCCGGATTTTGCGATCGATCCTTCCGGGCCGCAGAATGGCCGGATCAATCAGATCGGCGCGGTTCGACGCAAGAATCACCACCACGTTTTGCAGCGGCTCGAGGCCGTCCATCTCGGTGCAGAACATCGGCACGAGCGTGCTTAAAATACTGTGATAACGTCCGGCCCGACGCGTGCCGAGAATCGACTCGGCTTCATCGATAAACAAAAATGCGAGTGCCCCTTCATTAGCTCGTTCGCGGCATTGAGCAAAAAGATCGCGAACCTGGCGTTCGGATTCGCCCACCCACATGTTCAGAATTTCCGGACCTTTGACATGGAGGAAGAATTCCGGGTGATCGACGCCGGTCTGCCCCTTGATCTGTTGTCGCAAATTGTAGGCGGTGGCTTTGCCGAGCAGCGTCTTGCCGCAGCCGGGTGGACCATACAGCAGGAACCCCTTCGGCACGGTGTGTTCAAAACGCTTGAACAAATCGCGGTGCAAAAACGGAAGCTCGATCGTATCGCGAATGGCCTGAACGGCTTCTTCCTGTCCGCCAATGGAAGACCAGGGCAACTCCGTCACTTTTTCCAACGAACGATCGACGCGTTTGCCCATGCCGACGACTTCGAGGGCAACGCGCTGATTGACATCGAGGCGCACATCGAGCCCTGGTTTCAATTTTTCCTTGGCCAAAAGGGCCGAGCGCAAGAGGACGAGCGAAACCAGACCGGACTCCTGGCCGATGCGCAAACGTCCATCGGAAAGCAACTCATCGATGCGCACGATCGGCCCGTTGCGATCAAAGCCGAGCCCTTGCACAATCGCGAACGCTTCGTTGCACAACACGCGTTGCCCGATTTGCAAACTGGAGAGCGGAATTTGCGGATCGACACGGCAGACATAATCGACGCCGCCGATGCAGACGTGGGCTTTGTCCGGTTCAATGGGCATGAGCATGGTGCCGACGCGGAAAGCGGGCGAGCGCAGTTTTTCGACGATGGCGTCGAGTTTTTCAATGGCCTGCTGCGCCTGGAAATTCAGTTCTTCGAGTCCGGAAATGCGTTCGCGCAAATAAACCATGTCGATCAGCGCCGGATGTCGCGCGGGCAGTTTGCTGACGATGAGATCGAGCAACTGCAAAGTGGACATGCTGTCGAGTTCCTCTCGCGAAAGGAGATGACCGAGTGTGGCTGGAGCGTCAGAGGCGTCGTAGGACGATTTGCTGCTCCCCGAAGGCGAAATCTTTTTTTTCGGCTCACCCATGCCCTGAAAGTAACCTGCCCGCTTGCTTTTGCAAATAGGGGATTTTCTTAAATGAAACCGCGCTTTCGCACGCAATTCGGGCCGTGTTTTTCACCACCAGAATCATCCTTTCTCGCCTCACCGCGGCCGCACAACCAGCCGATAAAAACGCACGGCGGAGTTTTTTGCGCCAGCATCATTGACCTCAAACACGCGGTTCGCAGACACAGAAAAATCACGCAGCCCGGGCAGGGTGACAAATCCCGAAGCGTCATTGCGCAACGGGCCTTCGTGCACTTGCACATCGTAGAGCCGGTCTTTGACCGCGCGCCAGGCGAGCACGATCTCCCCGGAACCGAGCCGTTCAATGCGCGTGAATCCCAACACGTCGCCGCGCAACGTCGGATCCGTTCCGGCCAATAATTCGCGGCCATCCATTTGCCCATCGCCATCGGTGTCCGCCACATCCGGATCGGTTCCCGTATCCGTAGCGCTGACATAAATGCCGGTGCCGGTTTCGAACGGATCGACGATGCCATCGCCATCGGAATCAGGCACGAAGTCGTTGGCGCTGGTGTAATAGCCCATGCGCGTGCCGCCACGCACAATTCTTTCCGGGCGGTCAAAGCGGATGTGATCGAACGAAGCGATGTAAATCACGTTCGTGTCCAGCATGCGAATGTTTACCGTAATTGCGTCCACCTGCGTCGGATCAAAAGGCGGAATTCCCTCGGGCGCTACAAAATCCGCCAGCGTCGCTTCGATCCGATCCCAATCGTTGGAACCCGGGATGTAAGGTTTGGTGAATTGAATCCAGCGTTCCGGTCCGGACTTGACCTGCAGTTCCAGCACCGCGGCGTAGCGGTTCTTCTCTTTGAAATCACATGCAAATGAAAACCGGTTCCATTCATTGGTATCCGCGGGCAGCATCCATGGTTCGGCAAAGCGATAGTAAATGCCAAAACCTGCGAACTCCGAAGCCGCAGGAGGATTCGTCACCACCACGAATGCCGATTGAGATCCGCGCGTGGCCTGCGGGTGACTGCCTTGATCGAGCCAGCGCGGACCGTTTTCGGGATAGGTGTAGGTAACCCATGGCGCAATCAATGAGGGCGTGCCCGGCGGCTGCTCCGTTTCCGCTCCGAGGCCGCGGCCTTCGAAACTGTCGAAGAAATCATCCGAAACTCCGGCCGCGGTTTCGAGGTAACTCGTCAAAGTGAATGGCCCCGGCCTGCCCGGCGGCACGCTCAGAAGAAATTCATGTTGGCCGGTCGCCTGGCTGGTGACAAAGACATCCGAAGCCATGACGTCAGAACCCGATTTGAGCTCCACGACCACATTGTAATTCTGCTGCTTGGTTCGCATCGAATCCCACAGCTCGGCCCGATGAATTGGTGTGGGAATTTCGTCCGGTAAAAATCCCGGCAATTCCTCCCAATCGACGATGAAGGGAATGTTCTCTCCGGCATGGGCGCTGTCCGGCACTGTTCGCGGACGCACTCCCCACAAAAGCCGCACCGGCAGCCGCGCTTCGCCGAGCTTCCGTCCACCCGATTCCAACCACACGCGGAAGAAATATTCGCTTCCCTCCCGAGACGATCGGTAAAAGGGATCTTTGATATTCGCATCCGGGATGGGCACTTTGATTTTTTGGGTGCTTTTGCCTGAAACGGAAATGGGTTCGGCTTCCCCGTAAATGCGCGGATGCGATCGGACCTGTTCAAAACTGGCCCGGAGCAATGCTGAACTTCCTTGAGTATCGAATCCAACCGTCAATTCCACAGGCTCTTCACGCGGCCAAACAGTGTTGGGCGCCGCATGGAACCAGACTTTTTGCAGCGCGGTCGAGACCATCGATTGATCCGTGCCTCCCTCGCTCGAATAAACATAGAGCAAAAGGTAATCGTCCCCTTCCAAGCTGAATTCGAGAAGCCCGTCTGAATTGCGTTCGAGAATTCCGCCCGAGGTCAGGTTCTCAACCGTTTTGCCTTGCAGCAGCGATGGGGAACGCAGAGTTACCGTGGCGCCGCTCGTATGTTCGTTGAGGAGCGAAATAAGCACGCTGCCATTCCGGCAAATCCGGTAATCGGGGAGCACGTAGGTTGCGCCGGGCCCGGACAACTCAATGGCCGGAACCATGCCGAAATGGGTTCGATAAATCGCCCGCACCAGATCGCTGC
This sequence comes from Verrucomicrobiota bacterium, assembly GCA_040754135.1. Taxonomy (GTDB): domain Bacteria; phylum Verrucomicrobiota; class Verrucomicrobiia; order Limisphaerales; family SIBE01; genus JBFMDG01. The sequence goes on along the minus strand of JBFMDG010000089.1, from coordinate 10,515 downwards.
GCATTTCCCAGCGATGCACCGGTGGATCATCGAACGTGTCCGCCATGGCAAAAGTGGTGATCGCCGTTTTGGCGCGGGCATGATTTTTGATCTGGAGCGCCGGCATCGCATCCTGGGCATCGTTCATACCGCGGTGGGTCATCACGGTGCTTCCCGATACCGCCCGCACTCCATGCCACCATTTCCAGGTTTTAATCTGAGGCGTTGCGCCCGCCATGAATGGATCGTGATTCAACAGGACGGAAAAATTCAGCGGCAGATAATCAATCCACGTGGAACCGAGATCCAGGCCGGGCGCGGCGTTGCGCACGTCCAATCCGAAAAGCGAATTCATCCGCGGAATCCAATTGGCGTTCGGCTGATGGTAATCGTTGAATTGTCCCGGCAAATCCGCGTTCGCATGAACATGCACGCCCGCGGGGAGCACCGCATTCTCAATCGCGTCCAAATGCCGGGGTTGCATTTGAAAACAACGCGACAGCACCAGCGCGAGACCATTCGTATAATCCCGGCGGTCAAAGCGCTCATCGTCGAGAATGCCCGGTTGAAATCCCGCGCGACGCAAAGCGCCCCAGAGCATGGCATTCTCTTGATTGGCCCGGGGCCACCCCATTTCGCTGCTCGCGCTCCAGAAAAAGTAAACGTCGGGTTTCGGATTCTGCGAGCCCCCCAGCAAATGATCCAATTGCAACTGCTGCATCCTCCGAAACATTTCGGCCATCATCGCGTAAACCGGGATTTTTGGCAGGCGCGACTGATGCACAATGCCAAAGCCCTTTTCCCGCAGGAAATAGCGCTCCGTGTAAAGATTGCGGTCGCTCCAATGAAAAAAATGAACTCCGATCGCGCCCGAAAGAAGCGCTTCCCACATCTGGCCAGGCAAGGCTTTGGCCTGACGAGGGCCCGCCCCTTCAAAAAGATTTTCCGTGCTGCTGTGGCCCGTCTCCGAAATCATGATGGGAAGCCCCGTCACCTCCTGATACTTGCCGATGCCAAAGTCCGCCGAACGCAAATCGTTGCCCACCGAGGACCAGGCGTAATTGTTGATCGACCAGAAATCGAGCGGCGCGCCCGCGCGCACGCATTGAGTGACGATGGTCTTGGCATCCTCGCATGTGTGATTGGCGTCGTTGCCGCTGAATATACCGCCCACCATCGAGTAGGTGATCAGATGGTTCGGATCGGCCTTGCGCGCTTCGACGGCGCCCAGCGCCACAAAATCACCGATGCTCTTTTGCCGCCATCGAATCAAATCGGTGTAGGCGCTGTTGTCACGGTTTTCCGGATACCGCTCCGGCATCAGAACCGAATCGAAATTCGCGTAGCCAGTCCCCCAGTTGGCATTTAATGCGGCAATATTCCCTTGGTAAAGCCCGGCCAGATACTGGCGAAAGCTCTGTTGCGAAATGGGATCGTATCCAATGAAGCGGTGATTTTGGTGCGGTTCCCAAAGATCGAAGTAGGCGTATTCGTTTCCCAAAATCCATCCGCCGATCGCCGGACTCTCTTTGTAGCGCTCGGTCACACGACGAATATGATCGGCATAGAGTTTCCGCGCCTCAGGGTGTTCATAATTGAGCACGTCTGAACGAAAGCCGTGATCATTGATGTTGCGCAAATTTTCGGGGAACCAGGTGGGCGGGTATTGAAATCCGATCAGAACAAAAAGCTTCAGCCCAAGCTTTTCCGCCGCGCCAATCAGATAATCGGGTTTGGACCAGTCATAAACATCGTCGGCCACCTCGACCTGGCTCCAGACAAATTCGCAACGGACCGAGTTGGCGTAAATTTTTTTGAACTCGGTCAGGTCGTATTCCACCTGCTCGAACGATTGATGGGCGCCAACGGGAGGATTCCAGGTCTGATAAGCCACGCCGCGCGGGACAAAATATTTTTGCGTCCCTGGATCCCAGAAGTAACCCTCCCGGATTTGTAGAATGCCGCTGGCCGCAGCCAGGGAGAGCGCGCTCCCGCAAAGCAGCACCATCAGGCCGCAACGACGCAACCAATCAAAACTTCCCATAAACATGACGCAACCGATGTTCTTTCATTGACCGCCGGTTCGATCACAGACTGATCTCTCAATTCGTTTCCCGGAAGCGTTTGGATGCGGAAAAGGTGCGCGAGGCAAACGCCGCAGCTCAGTAAATCCGAAACTTCCGTGGCGTGCACGCGCAAAACTCAGAAACATCGCGAGGCGTGTGTTTGCGCCAGACGGCAGAACCGGCCCCATTGGGAAACGACAAGGAACGGAAAACAAACTTGCGGCAGAAAGGGTCGAGCGCCCGACCGCGGGTGCGTTCCAGCCATTGAGGTCACCAAACCAGCAGGGGGCTGCAGTGCTCAACGGAGTTCGAACGGAGGCGAAACAATTGTTGACATATCAACAATTGTTCACTAAACATTCTCCGGTGACCGCTCCTCGATCCACTGCTCAGCCTGTTCCCGGGCCGCGCTACGAAGCGCTGCTCCAGTTGCTGCGCACGGCCGAGTCGCTCTGGAACGCCAGCCGCGTCTTCTTCGCCCGCTGGGAACTCAGCCCGAGCCAATTCAACCTGCTCAATTTGCTTCGGGCGCGGCCCGACGGCCTTTCCCAAACCGAACTCAGCCGCGCCCTCATCATGCACCGGTCAAATGTCACCGGCTTGATCGACCGACTTGAAGATCGCGGGCTCGTGGCGCGCCGCGACAGTCCCGATGACCGGCGCGCCTATCGTGTGGTCCTGACTGCGGCCGGGCGCAAACTGCTCGAAAGCATTTTGCCGGAGTATTATCAAGCCGCGGAACAGGTCTGGGGTGGATTGCCTGTGCCGCAAGCCAAGCGCCTCGTCGCCCATCTTGCGCAGCTCAGCCGCAATGCCGAACAGCTCGGTCCCAGCGGCAAAGGCCATGAAAACTGAGAGCTCAAACTCGATCGCGTCAGCAGTGCCAGTCGAAGCGGGCGCCGCGGAATCTGCGGCCGCTTCACCGCCGTTCCTGAGCACTCGCGCCACGGTGGTTCTGGCTTTGGCGACCATCGGATTGTTTCACGCGGCCTTCCTTTTCACCCCGCTGGCCGGCCTCGTCGGATTGTTCCTCGCCGGGCTGATTCAGCTTTCGCTCCAGCCAACAGGCCGGAGAACATTCTATTTGGGTCTGGCCATTGGAATTGCCATGTACGCGCCGCAACTCGAATTCTTCTGGCGCATTTTTGGTCTCCCGGCAGTTGCCCTTTGGTTCGTGCTCGCGTTTTGGATTGGATTGTTTCTCTTGCTCTCACGCCAGGCGCGGCTGCGGGGCGGGTGGTTTGTCCCCGTGCTCATAGCTTGCCTGTGGACCGGCCTCGAATATTTCCGAAGCGAGTTGTACTACTTGCGCTTTTCCTGGCTGAGCGTTGGTTACGCTTTTTCGAGTTCGCCCGCCCTCGCGAATTTTGGCGGGATCGGCTTGTATGGGATTGGGTTCCTCCTTGCGCTGACTGCCTCGATGGTCGTTTCGCTTCCGTTAAAACGGCAGATCGGCGCTCAAGCCTCCTTCCTGCTTCTCTTGTTGCTGGTCCCGAACTGGCGCATCGAAAGCCGATCGCCCGCTGCCTCCGCCGCACGAGAGATCCCCGTGGCTGGATTGCAGGTCGAGTTCCCGGTAGCGCTGGAACTGCCAGAAATCCTCGACCGTTTCATCGCCGACCATCCCACGGCCCAGCTGATTGTGCTGCCGGAATACACACTCGATGGGCCGGTGCCCGCGCCGCTGAAAAACTGGTGCCGCAAAACCAAACGCTTTCTCGTAATCGGTGGAAAGGAAGTGCTCAATCGAACGGAATTTTACGACACCGCATTTGTTATCGGCCCGGACGGGGACATCGTGTTCCAACAAGGCAAATCGGTTCCCATCCAGTTTTTCAACGATGGATTACCCGCAACGGAACAGAAAGTTTGGAATTCACCGTGGGGCCGGATAGGCATTTGCATCTGTTACGACTTGAGTTATTCGCGCGTCACCGATGCCTTGATACGCCAGGGCGCGGAGGCGCTGATTGTCCCGACAATGGATCTCATCGAGTGGGGACGCTATCAGCATGAGCTGCATGGCCGCGTCGGTCCGGTCCGCTCCACGGAATATGATGTCCCTGTTTTTCGTGTGGCGAGCTCGGGGGTATCGCAGTTGATCAATGCCGACGGAACGATTCAATCGTCGCTGCCCTTTCCCGAGCAAAATCAATTCATCCAGGGCACGCTTCGTCTCCGTGGGAATGGCCGCGTGCCGTGGGATCGCGCACTCTCGCAAATCGCGGTGGCGGTGAGTTTCTGCTTTGCCGCGGTCAGTCTGATCGGCGGGTGGCGCCGACGCAAGACCGCCACCTCGCGAAGTGAACCATCCCCTGCTCCAGTTTCATGAGAACTTTCGTTCGATTTCTGATTCGCATTCTTTACCGGTTTCGCGCCTACAACGAAGCGGTCTTGTCCACGCCAGGCCCCGTGTTGCTCGTGCCCAATCACGTGTCGTGGCTTGACTGGGTTTTTCTGGGAGTCTGTCTCGAGGAAGATTGGAAATTCGTCACTTCGAGCGTCACCGCGCAAGCCAGCTGGCTGCATCGCAAAATCATGGTCAACCGGTTTACGTTTCCAATCGACATGACATCGCCCTATGCGGTGAAGCACATGGCGGAGTTTCTCAACAGCGGCGGTCGATTGGTCCTCTTTGCGGAAGGGCGAATCACGCTCACGGGCAATCTGATGAAGATTTTCGATGGAACAGGATTTTTGTTGCACAAAACCAACGCGAAAGTCATCACCTGCTATTTACGGGGCGCCAATCGCATTCCATTTGTCCGTCGCAAAGGTTGGACCCGCTTCTTCCAACCGGTCAGCGCCCATTATAGCGCGGTGTTGCAGCCGCCCAAAGTCGAGCATTTGAGCACCAGCGAATCGCGCAAAATCCTCACCGACTGGCTGCGCGATCGCATGGTGGAACACCAGTTCGAAACAGAAATGACTCATGGCCAGCCGACGGCTCTCGGCGCCATCGCGGAAATGGCATCCATTCGGCCTCGCGACATCGTGCTCGAAGACATCACGCGCCAGACGTTGAACTACCGGCGAATCATGGTGGGAACGGCGCTCCTCTCGAAGCAGTGGCGAAAATTGCTTTCCGCATCGAATCATCATCGCGTCGGCGTGTTGCTGCCCAACGTCAACGGCATGCCCGTGGTGCTCCTCAGCTTATGGACAGCGGGCCAGGTTCCAGCCATTCTCAATTATTCTTCCGGGCCGCATGTGATGCTGACCTGTTGTCAGCTCGCCGGTTTGAAGCAGATCATCACTTCACGGCTTTTTCTGGAAAGGGCGAAACTGGACATCCATCCACTGACTGCTGCCGGCCTTGAATTGATTTATCTCGAGGACGTGCGCCCACGCATTTCGGGCGTAGAAAAGTTGGTGGCGCTTTTTAAACAGATTCTGAACCCGAAATCGGCCATCCGTAATCCACCTGTGGAAAGCACCGGGGTCATTCTCTTTACCAGCGGATCGGAAGGGCTGCCCAAAGGCGTGGAACTGACGCATCGCAATCTGGTGGCCAACGTGCGGCAGATGCTGGCAGTGATTGATTTGGAAGACCGGGATCGCTTGTTCAATGCGCTGCCGCAGTTTCACAGTTTTGGTCTGACGGTTGGGACGCTGTTGCCGTTGATGCGCGGAATTTATTGTTTCATCTATCCTTCCCCGCTTCATTACCGCGTCGTTCCGGCGGCAGTTTACGATCGGGCCTGCACGATTCTTTTGGGAACAAACACCTTTCTAAACGGCTATGCCCGCAAAGCGCATCCGTATGATTTCCGCAGCGTGCGCTATCTATTTGCCGGCGCGGAAAAACTGCAGGAGGCCACCGCCAACACCTGGGCGCGCAAATTTGGGATTCGCATTCTTGAAGGCTACGGCGCCACCGAATGCAGCCCATGCGTGAGCGTCAACACTGCGGTTGAACTTTGTTTCGGCAGCGCGGGAAAATTTCTACCGGCAATCGATTACCGTTTGGAACCAGTGGAAGGCGTTCCGGAGGGCGGCCGGTTGTTCGTACGTGGACCAAACATCATGAAAGGCTATTTGAATCCGCACGCAAACGATCACTTTCAGAAATTAGGTGGGTGGTATGACACCGGCGATATTGTCTCGGTGGACCAGGCCGGTTTTCTACATATTTTGGGCCGCTTAAAACGTTTCGCCAAAATCAGCGGCGAAATGGTGAGCCTTACTGCGGTGGAAGATGCTCTGGCGGGAGCGTTTCCGAACTACGGCTTGCGGTGTGAGGTCGCGATTTTAAACCGGCCAGACGAAGAGAAAGGCGAAGCGCTGGTTGCCGTGACCAATGAGCCGCGATTGCCACTTGAAGAAATTCGATCGGTGCTCCGCCGCAAAGGATTTCCCAATTTAGCCTCGCCCCGAGAGTTGAAAATTGTTCGTGAGATCCCGAAGTTAGGGACAGGGAAGGTAAACCATAGAGAATTGGCAAAGATGGTCTGAGGTCAACCAGCCGGGCAAAAACCTGTCTGAGTTGTGAGTTGTCGTCCTTTGTAAAACGAACGTAAGGCGCGCGCATGAAAACTAATTTCTGGAAGGAACATAAGCACCACATCATTCCTCCATTGGCCGGTGTGGTGTTGGGCATGATTGGACTTCCCATCACCCATGAGAATGAAGACAACCTTTGGTATTGGCTGACAGCACCGGCGCTGGTGGCTTTCGCCTGTGAATGGTTCCTGCGCAGCCGCTGGCCTGGACAAGTGGGCGTCACGCTCGTGCTGGGAATCGTAGCCGGGCTGTTTCTCTCGATGATTCCGGGTTGGTTGCGCGATTCCACCGCCAACAATCTTTGGCCGCTGGCGCTGTTTTTTGTTTTCGTGTTTTCATTAATGCCGGCTTTGCTCGGTTCCATTGTGGCAGCCATTCTCCGACGCAAGCATGAGCCAGTTCCCTGAGATTGACGTCTCTGGAGAGGTCGAGAACGAGCTCCTTCTGCAGAGCCACGGCGCGGCAACACTGCCTGTGTTGATTTACCTCCCGGGCGTGCATGGCGACTGGACTTTGATGCCCAGCTTTCGAGCGGCCGTGCGCGATCGCGTGCGATTGGTCGAGTTCACTTATCCGCGCACACTCACCTGGTCCCTCGAAACCTACGCTGCGGAGTTGGAGCAAAAACTCGTTGGCGCAGGCGTTGATAAAGCGTGGCTGCTTGCAGAATCGTTCGGATCGCAAGTGGCGTGGCCCTTGTTGCGCCGGATGGCTGCGCAAAAACGCGAGCAGGGCCGGTCGTCGATCGAAATCAAGGGACTGATTCTGGCCGGGGGATTTGTACGCTATCCCATTCCGTTGAACGTTTGGTTGGCGGAGTTGATTTGTCGTCGCGCCTCGATGCGAACCATTTGGGTGGTGCTGAAAATTTACGCGGCTTACGCAAGCTTCCGACATCGTCATGCGCCCGAAACATTGGCAGGCATCGAAGCCTTTTTAGCGCGCCGCACGGAATTGGACCGCCAGGCCGCAGTTCATCGGTTGCGATGTCTGGCGGCGGCCGATCCGCGCAACATTGCGCAGAGCTGCGGGATTCCCGTTTTTTATCTCACTGGTTTTCTTGATCCGGTCGTGCCTTGGATTTGTGTGCATCCGTGGCTTCGAAAATATTGCCCTTCTTATCGCGGAAGACGCATCGTCTGGCGTGCCGACCACAACGTGCTTGGCACAGCGCCGCGCGAATCGGCGGACCAGGTTTGTGCATGGATGCGGGAGAACGGGGCCGCTATTCCACACACGGCGGCTTCCACGAAATCCGCTTGAGCCGAGACGCGCGAGGTGAGGATGAGCATTCCCTCTTGAGGCGTCGGGGCGCATCCATCGGCGAGCTTGGAATCGCTCCGGAAACGACAAAATGGGTTGTGAATATTGCTGCTTTTTCCGGTGAATAATTTCTAACAACCTTTTGTTGCCGATCCCTTCTCGGGTGCGCATCGTCCTCTCCCGTGCAAACTGTCGCAGCCCAAATTTTTTCCGGCGAGAGCAAATCCGACTCGCGCCGGAATCCTACCACGATTTTCATTCGGAAATTTCAGCATGCTTTAAAGCAGTGCGTGAAGCATGGCTTTACCATCGAAGAGTCCTTCGGCCTGGTCTGGGAAGAGACTTTGGAAGAAGTGACCTTATCGGACCACGAGCAATCGGAGGCATATCCGCAACTCATCGCCTGGGCCAAAGAACTGGCTGCCCCGAGAAAACCGGGCTTATTCACACCGGTTGTTCACCAGAACTCCGGGCCCATTCAGATGAGGCCTTAGCCCGAAATCAGGGAAAGGCCCGAGGAATTCTTCCGGTTGGGCATAACGGCTACGCTGCTTTGCGTTGTTTGCTTTTTTTGACGGCCGGTTTCCTCGCCTTTTTCGTCTGAGCCAGGCTCTTTTGCAGCACCGCCACCAGGTCAACCACATTGGTCGGTTTGACTTTAGTGGCTTTGCCTACCGACGGTGCTTTGCCCGCGATTTTTTCCTCGATGACCTGTTGCAGGGCTTCGCGATAATCGTCTTTGAATTTTTCCGGTTCCCATTCCGCACTCATGCTCTCGATGAGTGAATCGGCCATATCTAATTCCTTTTTGCCGACTTCCACCTTCGGTAAATCGAGCGCCTCGGGATCGGCCAGTTCATCGGAGAAATGCATCAACTCCAGAATGAGCGCGTTCCCAGCCGGCTTGACTGCCGCGAGATGTTCGCGCGTTTTGATGACCACTTTGGCAATGCCCACCTTGTTCGTTCGTTTGAGCGCGTCGCGCAGCAGCGCATACGCTTTCGCTCCTCCTTTTTCCGGAGCCAGAAAATACGGCTGATCAAAAAACATCGGGTCGATCTCCTCGATGGCCACGAATTCCTTGATGTCCACCGTCTGCGTGGACTTCACATTGACCCGTTTGAGATCTTCTTCGGTCAAAACAATGAATTGGTCCTTTTCGTATTCAAAACCCTTCACGATATGCTCCCAAGGCACTTCCTCGCCATCGGCTTCGGCCACACGTTTGTAACGGATCGGACTGTGATCCTGATCGCGGAGCATGCGGAACTTGATTTCCTGAGAGGAGCGCGTGGCGGAATAAAGGCCGACGGGAATATTCACTAAACCAAAGCTGATGGCTCCCTTCCAAATTGGTCGCATACACGTTCCTTGGGGCAATGTCGCGGTCTCTGACGCGTGCGCCACATGAAAAGCGGATCGGTGCTTGGCCTGAGCGGATGGCAGTCTCCGCAAAAGCTTCGGCACGGCGCATGGCGTCCCTCGCGATTCCAAGAAACTCCTTGCCCTTTTAAAGTGGGTTGTCACAATCGCGCTGCGCGTTAAGCGAGTCCGGTTTACGTCAGCTCATCTCATGAAACTGAAACAGCTCTACTCTTCGATCCCCGCAAAGGCTTGCGCCCTTTTTCTTTGCCTGGCCGGCGGCGGTTCCTTCGTCTTTGCGGCCGATCCGACACCGGTTTCTGCCCTCAAAATCCTTCCCGGCTTCAAAATCGATCTCATCCGAAAAGCCGAAGCAGGCGAAGGCTCGTGGGTGTGCATGACGATCGGACCACGCGGACGGATCATTGTTTCCTCCCAGGAAGGCGGGCTGATGCGGCTGACGCTTTCGGGAGACGGCCAGGTGACGGCAGCGGAGAAGCTCGACATCCCGATCACCGGCGCGCAAGGCTTGTTGCGAGTGGATAACAGTTTATACGTCAGTGGCAAAGGTGCCAATGGCATGGGCCTGTATCGACTCAAGGCTTCCAGGAATGACGACAAATTTGAAAATCTCGAGTTCTTGAAAAAATTCGAAGGCTCCGGAGAACATGGACCTCACGGGCTGACGTTGGGACCGGATGGAAAGATTTACGTCATGAACGGGAACCATACCAAAGTTCCCGAAGGCATCGCCCCCCATTCGCCGCATCGTAATTATGCCGAAGATCTGCTGCTCCCACGCCAATGGGACGCCAATGGCCATGCGGTCGGCATCATGGCGCCAGGAGGGTACGTCCTGCGCACGGACAAGGATGGCAAGGAATGGGAGTTGTTCTGTGCCGGTTTCCGGAATGCTTATGACCTCGATTTCAATCCGGAAGGGGATCTGTTTACCTATGACAGCGACATGGAATGGGATTGGGGCACGCCTTGGTATCGCCCGACGCGAGTTTACTTGTGCGTTTCTGGTGGCGAATACGGATGGCGGTCGGGCACGGGCAAATGGCCGAAGTACTATCCTGACGCGTTGCCCGGCGTGCTGGATGTCGGTATCGGTTCACCCACCGGGGTGAAGTTCGGCACGAAAAGCAATTTCCCTTACCGCTACAAATCGGCTTTTTACATTGCGGACTGGACCTATGGCCGGATCCTGGCCGTGCACCTGCAAAAGAAAGGTTCAACCTACTCGGCTACCATGGAGCCGTTCGTTTCGACCGAACCGGGCAAACCTCTCAATATTTCCGACATCGAATTTGGCAAGGATGGCGCCATGTACTTCATC
>JBFMDG010000088.1:0-15099 GCA_040754135.1 Verrucomicrobiota bacterium | reverse complement strand
TTCGGCCGGGCCGCTGGCCGCGCGTATCACATAAAGATTGCCGTCATCGGATCCCACCCAAACTTCGCCTTCCGCAGTAAGCACGGGCGAGGAAAGAATGTCGTCCCGAGTGCGAAATTCCCAGCGGAACTCGGCGTGATCCCCCGCATCAGAAACGGCGTAAAGAGACTTGCCCGCGGCAAAGTAAACGGTGCCATCGAGCCCGAGCGCCGGGACCGAATAGCTGTAGGCGGCGGGGAGGGTGAATGGCTGACTCCACTTCGATTTTCCATCCAGTCCGTGAAAGGCATGCAGTTCGAATTGCTCATGGGAAGAAGTCAAATAGACCGTGTCGTCAGGACCGATGATCGGGGAGGAATAACACAAATAATCGACCTTGGTTCTCCAGCGTTCGGTTCCCTGGGGTGCGATGGCGTAAAGCCAGCCATGCAGCGTGACCACGTAAATCGTTCCGTCGGCGCCAATGGCCGGGCTGACGAGCAGAAAGAGGTTCCCGTCCCCTGGATCGTGGGTGGCCTCGAAGGTCCACTCGATGGTTTGGTCCGGACGAATGGCGACGAGGAGGTTTGCGGCCGCGACATAGACCATCCCGTTGGGGCCAATGACCGGTGAACTTTGCGTGCTCAAGCTGGCAAGTTCCAAGGCCTCCCGCAAATCGAGCACGCGCCCGATATTCATGGCTGCATTTGTGGAATAGAGTTTTCCACCGGAAGTAATCCAGACAGTTCCGTCGCTTCCGAGCGCGGGCGAAGCACGGCCGACGGCCGACTCAAGGTCCAAATGCCAAAGCTCGGTGCCGGTGGAATCGAACGCCATCAGACGACCCTCGGGTGTGCCGTAATCTCCCGCGACGTGAATGGTACCGTCGGGTCCGAGAACCGGACTCGATTGCACATTTCGTTTCAGATCGAACGAGGTCACCGCATCGTCCGCGCTGAACACGAACAGAGAATTACCGGCGCCGATATATTTCTTCCCGTCCACACCGATGGCCACGGACGACCGCACGAGATCGCCGAGAGGAATCGAGTTGAGCATATCGCCAGGCAAACCATGGGCGTTCCCGTTGTGTTTCTGATTTTTGCCCAGCATTGGCCAGGGGCTGTTCGGGGCCAGTTCGGCTGAGGCCTGGAGCGCGAACAACTTGCCTTGATTCGATCCGACATAGATCACGCCGTTGCGTCCGAGGTTTGGAGAAAAGCTCGATGAGCTTAGAAGCTGTGTGGTTTCGCGTTGAAATTCCCAAAGCACGCTGCCATCCGGTTTGATGCCATAGATCAACCCATCGTCGCCGGTCACGTAGAGGTTTCCAGCTGCGTCGATCGCAGCCGAGGACGTTGTGTAGCCCGGAGCCGTGAACGCCCAGCCGCTTTTGTCTGATCCATCCGGATTGAACGCGCGGAGCGATCCACCCGTTTGATAAATCGTGCCCTCGGCGTCCAGAACAGGCGCGAGGCCATTGGCGAAAATGCCATCCCATTTAAAATCCAGGTTTGATGAAAGCGCCAAAAGCCCGTAGCCGGTGCTCATGTAAATCGTGCCGTCACGCCCGATCACGGGTGGTCCCCCTAGAAAATCCCCAGCTCGGGTTAGCACGTGCTCGTTTCTGATCGACAGGTCGGGTCCGAGGGCGAAGAGCTTGTTGGTGTCGAATCCATGCACGTAAATCGTTCCATCCGCGCCGATGGCCGCCGGATGGATGATAATGCTCCCCAGATTTCGCATTGCGTTCGTCTCGCCTGTCCGAGGGTCGAATGCATAAAAATGGTTATCCCAAGATCCAATATAAATCGTTCCATCGGCGCCAAAGGCCGGCATGGCGGTGATGAAATGCGGGCCGGTTTTGAACTCGCCGCGCGGCGATTTGTCCGGACCAAATCCAAATAGCGTTGCGCCTGAACTGATGTAAATCGTTCCATCCGGCGCGATCGCGGGAGAATTGCCAATACCGCCATTCGGGTCGCCAAATTCCAACGACCATTTCTCGACGAGGTTTTCGTCGAGCGCGATCAGTTTGCCTCGCGAACGGCCGTAAACGCCCGCGCCCACATAGACGGTGCCATCACTGCCAATGGCCGGAGCGAACGACATTCCTTCGCCCGCGACAAACTCGGCCAGGACATCGCCAGGTTCTGCGAAGACGGTGATATCGGCGGGAGTTGAAATCGATTCGAGTCCCAGTTCATCGACGGCCACGGCCACGATGCGATAGGTCCCTTTGCGGAGTTGCGGCACTTTTATACTGGCGCGGAACACGCCGCCCGGGAGCCTTTCGAAATTCGAAATCGAAGCGATGAGTTTGGGAGCATAATTGTCGCGCGGATCTTGCGAATAGAAGTGAATGACTTTCACAAACCCATCGGGGTCGGTTGCATCGGCCACCAACGAAAGCTGATGGGTGACGCGATGAGAGGATTCATGCGACGGCTCGGCCAATCGAACTTCGGGGATTCGCCCAAATGCCGCCGTGATCGTTTTGTTTGTCGTGAGCACGATGGCAAGCGGATTGGCGATGCTGATCTCATCGCCGCTCCAACCTGCAAAAGTAAAACCGGGATCGGGCACAGCCGTGAGTGTGACTTCCTGGTTGGGAAGGTAAGCGGTTTGTTGGGCCGGCGTCCGCTGGATGCTGCCGGCGCCATTGACGAAGAGCGTCAGGGCGCGGCCGGTGCCGATATTTCCGAAGAAAGCGGAGTTCGTCTGGAAAGCATTCGTGACCGTCAGCGCCAAAGGAAGATCGAGCACTTGATTGGTGGTGGTGGGCGAGGTGATCGTCCAGCGCGAAAAGAATCTTCCCGCGGCCGGCAGCGCGCTGACCCACATGCGAGAGCCGTAGGGATATGGGCCGATCGATGGATTGTTCGAGACAGTGCCGCCAGTGCCGCTAACACGCGACACGATTTCGGTGCCGAAGATTGCTTTAACGCTGCGTGGCTGGTCCATCCGCACGGTCGTGCTGACCTCCGTTCCCGTGGCGTCGCCTTCCCAGCGGAGAAACTGCCAGCCCGGCGCGGCTTGGGCGGTCACCGTCACGACGCTGTTGCTCGGGTAACTTCCTCCAGGCGGATCGAAGAGGGCAGCGCCACCGCCTGGAGTGATGTCCGACAGGAGGTAACTCGGGACGAACACAATTTGCACCGGCGTTTCGAGCGATTGTTCCCGTTCGTAAAAAATTTCCGGATCGCCATCGTAAGCGATCGCTTGAATGACGCTGCCCGGCGCAACACGAAATGGAACCGTGTAACGCGTGCTGGTGGGCGAAAGAAAATCAGCGATCGTTCCATCTGTCGTGTAGTAAATCGCTCCGTTTGGAAATGAGGTGGTCATCGAGATCTCCACTTCGTTCAAAGTGAGGAATTCGTGCCGGTGCACCGGCGAATAAAGGCCATTAACCCTGACGATCGGAGTGCCCTCGGGCGTTTCGATGAAGGCGGTTTGCAAGAGCCAAAAATCACGATTGCCAAAACCAGCGACGCGGCGGCTTCCGCCCAGGTTTTGTCCCGTGCTGCCGCCCAACGCGCAGCCCAGCAAAGTCCGTTGCATCGTGTTCAAGAAATCATCGTCGGGTCCGCCAAAGGATTTTTGCCAGATCAGGTCGCCATTAAAATCGATTCGCATGAGCCACCAATCGCTCCCGCCGGCGTTCGGGGTCGTCTTGATGCCGCTGATGCCGGAGGAGGTGTCGCCTGCCAAGAGGAATCCGCCATCGACGGTTTGGTGGAGGGCGTGGATTTCATCTCGGGCGCTGCCGCCGAAGGTTCGCTCCCATTGCTTGCCTCCGTTCGCGTCGAGTTTCAGCACCCAAAAATCAGCTTCGCCATAGCCATCGGTTGTTTTCGATTCGCTGATCGACGATAGCGAAACGCCGGCGACGACATATCCGCCGTCGCTCGTGGGCTGAATGAGGCGGGCCACATCGAATTGATTGCCTCCAAAAGTGCGTTCCCATTGAATGGATCCATCCGATCGCAACTTCACAATCCAGAAGTCGTAGGAGTCTCCGGGCGCGGAGTCCCCGGCCACGACGCAACCGCCGTCCTCTGTTGCGGCAACCGCGGCAAAGTGTTCGAAAAAACCGCGAGCAAACGCCTTATCCCAAATCTTGTTTCCGCGACTGTCCAGTTTCACCAGCCAGCCATCTTCGAAATCGCCACCCGAGGCACTTTTGTTCCCGCTCGCATCGGAATCCGATGTGCCAGCGAGGAGATATCCACCATCGAGGGTTTGAGCAAGGGCGCCGAGCACCTCCTTGTCGGTTCCGCCAAAGTTTCCCTCCCACTGCTTGTTCCCGTCGCGATCGAGTTTCACCACCCAAAAATCGGTGTCACCAAAATGGGTCGAGGATTTATTCCCGCTCGGCGCCGAGCGAGAGGAGCCGCCCAGGAGATAACCCCCATCGCGTGTGGGAATGGCGGCGACCAGTTCATCGAGGCTGCTGCCGCCGAAGACGCTTTCCCACTGCTTTTTGCCAGTGGGCGCGAGCTGGAAAATCCAGAAATCGAGGTTCCCAAAACCTGAAACGCCCTTGTTGCCGCTCGAAGATGAATCGGAGGAGCCGGCCAAAACCAATCCGCCTTCGGCGGTGGAACGCACCGTCATCAGTCGATCAATCGCAGTCCCTCCGAAAATATGTTCCGAGGTTGCCAGAACATCCCGGGTGATTGAAATCGTGCTGGCAAATATCGCCGTGATCGTGTTCGGCCCCGCGCTGACGATGATTTTGCGGGTGGGATTTGTCTCGCCGTCAGACCATCGGACGAATTCGTAGAGCGGGTCCGGTCGCGCCGTCACCGTCACTTCCGAACCGACAAGATAACTGGGGAGGTCAGGGAGGCGTTCGATTGTGCCATTGCCGAGGGTCCGAACAATGAGGCGCGTGCCTCCTTCTTCGGCGGTGAGCAAGCGATCTACCGGCACATTCGTGTAGGCATCCACAATTCCGCTCGGCCACTCGATGGTTAAATTGCCGGCGATCGACGCGCTGCCGAGCCCGAAAAAAGCGCGCAAACCATTTTGACCGCTGCGGCCGTTGCCGCCGGATATTTCGCGCATTTGCTGAAAGGTTTTGCCGTCCACATCGGCCGTCACTTTCACTTTCGCGCCGATGCCTGACCGATTTGAGATGCGGCCGCGAAGCGTAAGGCTCAGCCAATGCGACGAGCTGCCGTTATTGAGGAAGAGCACGTTGCCCCCGGTTGAAAACAAATCTTCATCGCCGTCATTGTCGTAATCAGCCGCGGCAACGCTGTAAGCGCCGGATGCTTCGAGCACCGGCGGCAAATTCGTGATCAGCACGAAGGCGCCGTCGCCGCGATTCAAATGCAGAAAGTGCGGGGCGGTGGCGCTGCCGGCGAACAAATCGAGATGGCCATCTTTGTTGAAATCGGCCCACACCGCGGAAAACGAACCGTTGACCGAGCGCAGATTGACTCCGGCGGATGAGGCGTCGGTGAAGGTCTCGCCGGCGTTATTGTGAAACAGCGCGTTGGCCGCTTGATAATCCGAGACAAATAAATCCAGGAACCCATTGTTGTCGTAATCGCCCCAGATGCAGGCGGCCGCGTTCCAGTTGCGCTGCATGGGCGCGATGTCCAGGATGCGTTCGAATGTTCCGTCGCGATTATTTCGGTATAGAAAGTTTGGCTGACTCAGATCGTTGACCACATAGAGATCGAGAAAGGAATCGTTGTTGTAATCGCCCCAGGCGGCGGTGATGGAAACGCCACCATCATTGGCGACAGGCCCCGTGGCCACGCGTTCGAAAGATCCATCCTTGTTGTTGCGAAAGAGTTGGTTGTTCCCGCTGACGGTGGCGACGAAAAGATCAAGCCAGCCGTCATTGTCGTAATCGCCCCAGGCGCCGCTGACGTGGTCGCCTTCAGCTTCGACCGGCGCGACATCCAGCACCCGAGTAAACGTATGGTTGCCATTGTTGCGGTACAAGAAATTTTTACCCCATCGCTTGGCAACGAAGAGATCGGTAAAACCGTCGTTGTTGTAATCACCGCAAGCGACGAGGGCTCCGGCGCCATCGGTTGCACCGCTCGCGAAGAGCTCTTTCAGAACGCCGTTTCCCTCGTTGCGGTAATATCGGTTGCCATTCCCGGAGGAGGCGAAAAAGTCCAGCAAGCCGTCGTTATCGAAATCAGCCCAGGCGCATCCGGACGCGCCAAAATCGGGAGAGGTGAATGGCGCAGGAGCGAGCTTGGTGAACGATAGCGGCCATGTAATCGTCACCTGCGCCACCTGGCTGGTCACGCTGCCGGCGGCATTGCTCGCCACCAGTGCATAGGCCCCGGAAAGCAGGGGCGTCGCACGGTCGAGGTTCAACCTTGCCGAATTCGCGCCCGCCACCGGTTGGTCGTTTCGCAACCATTGCAACGAAATCGGATCGAGGCCGGTCACGGCGGCGTTCAGCGTCACTGTCTGGCCGGCAGAAAACGATCCGCCTACGGGTTGCATGGTGATGGCCAGCCATTGGGGCGATTCACTGAGGAACAGCGCCTCGATTTCGTCCTGAGTCAAACTGCGCCGATAAATGCGCAATTGATCGAGCGTGCCGCGCAGATAGGCCCGACCGCCCGCTGCGCCAATGGTCAGGATGCCCGGGACGTCGGGCAGACTTCTCTCGAACGTTGCGGTCGAGAAAAGTTTTCCATCGAGGTAAAAGTTCCAGGAGCTTCCCTGGCGCGTGAGCGTGCAATGCATCCATGCATCCACGGTCGCAATCTCGGCGCCATAGAGAAAATATCCCGACATGCTCTCCGCGGCAAAACTGACGAATGGCCGCGGGTGAAAAATCCATTCGTCCGGCGCTTGCGGGGCGGCTGATTGACCGAGGATCGCTCCATCCGATTTGAAATCAGATGGCTGCTTCAGCCAGTAGGAGATGGTCAAGTCTCCGGCTCCAAAAGCGAAATCAGAGCTGTCCGGCACTTCGATGACGCTGGAGGTGCCATTGAATTCGAGCGCTCCGGCGGCAGATCCAAAACGGCCCGAAACATTCGCCACATTTTTGAGCGTTCCATGATGCCCTTTGCCGCTGGTGTCCTGGGCGGTTCCATCGAGCGGCCAATGAGCGACGAGGCCGTCATTCAAGGTCGTCAACACCGAAACGGTCGCGCTGCTGCGGAAGGATTGTCCAGGCGTGGAAATTGTTGCGTGGTAAGCGCCCGCCTGATGCGGTTGAATGTTGCGAAGGACGAGATGCGCGTTGGTTTGCCCCGGCAATTCCGCGTTTTCAAATGACCATTGGAAGGTGGCGTCTGGAGGCGCGTTCGTTATCTGCAGCACCGCTGTGCCGCCCGATGCGATGGAAAGTTTTCCCGGAAAAATGCCCGACTCAGTTACGGTCAGGAATTGATTCGGAGCCCCATGTTCCTGGCCATGAAGTCCAACAGGAGCAAGGGAAAGAAGACCGATGGATGCAAAGGCGAGGGGAAATTGAAAGAGCGTCCGCGAATGTCTCGGCCTTTTGAGTGGCATGAAAAGCTCGCCAACCGGCACGCAGGAACACACCCGAGCAGCCAATTCAACTCAGGCGATTTCGCTGTGATCCGAGCGGCGAATTTCTCATAGCAGTTTTGCTTTTGTCATTCAATGCGGGATTTTGCCGGTTTCCCGGTCCTTCCTCGTCCGCGCAAAATCATTTTGCTTTGACACCAGCGGAGTTCCGGGTGGTAATCCTTTCCGCCGCGTCACGAAAAACAGCGCGGCGTATCGAACGTTAACCTGATTGTTCCATGCAAAAACCGCTTCGCACTCTGCGCACTCTGTTCCTGCTCGCCACCGCTTTCGCCATCATTGCCCCTCGGGCCGAAGTTCAAATTCCCGATGAATACAAGACCGGCGGTTTCGCTCTCGGTTGCCAGGCCTACACTTTTCATCGCTTCACGGCTTTTGAAGCCATCGAAAAAACGGCCGCGGCCGGCGGACGTGTCATCGAGTTTTATCCCGGCCAAATCCTGAGCAAAGAAGAGCCGGCGCTCAAGGTGCATCACACCATGACCGAGGAGGCGCTCGACAAGCTGAAAGCCAAACTGAAACAGCATCAGGTGCTGGCCGTGAATTATGGCGTGGTGGGTTTGCCGAACAATGAAGGCGAATGCCGCAAGGTGTTCGAGTTCGCGCGCAAGCTCGGTTTGCGGGGCGTCACTTCGGAACCCGATCCCAATGCCATGGACTTGATCGAAAAACTTTGCCAAGAGTTCGACCTCACCATGGGCATTCACAATCATCCCAAACGGCCGCGCGATCCCAATTACAAATTCTGGGATCCAAACTACATCCTCTCACTCGTCAAACATCGCGATCGCCGGCTCGGCTCGTGCGCCGATACGGGGCATTTCGTCCGCTCGGGCATCAAGCCTGTGGATGCGCTGAAAATTCTCGAAGGCCGCGTCGTCAGCAGTCACTTGAAAGATTTGCACGAATTTGCGCCGGGCGGTCACGACGCTCCCTTTGGCACCGGCGTTTCGGATATTCCCG
The DNA here is from genome assembly GCA_040754135.1 of Verrucomicrobiota bacterium. Classification (GTDB taxonomy): domain Bacteria; phylum Verrucomicrobiota; class Verrucomicrobiia; order Limisphaerales; family SIBE01; genus JBFMDG01. The sequence continues at coordinate 6,612 of JBFMDG010000088.1, read as the reverse complement.
GGATTCTCGATGAATTAAAGCGGCAGAAATTTGAAGGCCATATTTCGATCGAATACGAATACAACCTGGAACATTCCGTTCCCGATGTCGCGCAATGCGTCGGTTTCGTGCGTGGATACGCTGTGGGGAAGGGGCGCTAACCCTGCAGCCATTAATTCAGCACCAACCCTGCGCGCACGAGACGATCGCGAATAAGTCCGGCGAAAGCGCTCGGGCCGGTGTAGAACCAGCCAAGATGAATCTGGCAGCGGTCGCAGAGGCAATAGGACCAGGCATGGTCCTGAAACCAGGTGTGTTCCAGCGTGGGTGTGCCAGCCGGGCGGCATCCCAAGGTGCGAGCGAATGTAAAAATGTGGAACCGGAGGCCTTCCGGATTCTGGAATAAGAACTCACTTTGACCTTCAATCGGCAGCCGGTCTTTTTCGTCGGCCACCCGATTCAGGCACCACGCGCAGAGCCATTCATTGTTCGCATCTTCGAGACTTGAGCGCGTCCGGGTTTGCAGCCCGGGCTCGATGAGTTCTATCACGCCTTCGGGTTCGACACTCATGGACGGAACGAGGCCGATCATCGATCGAACCCTGCCTTAAAACAAGCCTGGCTCTGCGAAACAAGCGGCCGGAGCAAGAAACCGCAACAGGATCTGTTGAGATGTTCCATTCGAATCAGGAGCGCCACTCCCGCCGAGCGCAATTCACATCCCAACACCGGTGCGGTCCGGCCAATCTCGATTGGCCGTCGTTATGGACGCGGCTTGATTCAGTCCTCAGTCGAGCTCGTCTTCAACTTCATCGGCCGCGTCTTCGATCGCTTCGCCGGTTTCTTCCGCGGCATCTTCGATGCGATCACCCGCGGTGCCCATGGCGTCATCGATTCGTTCGCCGGCGCGTTCCGCGTCCCCATGCGCACAACCGGTTAATCCAATGGCCCACCCCAGGGTCATGGCCAACAAAAGACTCTTTAACGTGTTCATTTTTCCTCCTTGTGTTCATGATTGTCTGCGCTCTTACCTTACTGCGGGAGTGGAAAAAGTGCATTCGGGCGCGACCTGTTCAATGGCGTCAGGCGGCAGCCTGAAGGCCATATCGAGCAGCATTCCGGATGGGGATCATGCAGTGGGCGGTCGGACATCACACGATTTTTAGGGGCGCGACGAGGAGGCCATTTACCTCACATCGCTAGAGAAAAAGAAAAGCTAGAGAAAAAGAAAAGCCAAACCGGCCACGAGCCAAGACTCGGGAAAGAATCCATTTCTATTACGCTGCAGATCTCAGGTGTTGGCTCTGGCCCTGAACCCTCCCGGTGCACGGCCGCTCACGGTTTGCGCAACCGGAAGAATCGAACGGTGTCTGTCGTGCCGAGAGTCATTCGAAAGACGCTGCCGTCAGTTGTCACATTTTCGGCCAGCGGATTCCAAATTTCGCCGGCACCTAAGGATCGCGCGGTTTCCAAGGAAAATTCCGCGTAGGCAACCGGCCACTCGATTTGAACGGCTTCCGGCCCCATTCTCACAACAGTCAACTTCGGTGGCGCCACCCCAATTGCGTAGGTGAGATCGTCAAAATAAACCGTCTGGCCGCTGCCATCGATGTGCGTCGTGATGATGCCGAAGCGATTGAAATTCGCGCCGATCGCTTTGTGGCCCGCATCGAGATGGAGCGTCACGGCCTGCCCATCGAGTGTGACGGTGATACTTCCTTTGCCGCCATTACTCTCCGGGCGGTAATCCAGGGTAAAATGACGCGACATCCCATTTGGATAAATGAACGGTGGAGTGGGTGAGCCTCGACCGCCACTGGCCCGCACACCTTCCTCGTCCACGCCGTAAGTGGGATAAAGATAAAAACCCTCCGCGCTGGGGCCTTCGATGGCCGCTCCAACAAAATTTTCGGGAGTCGCCGAATTCTGGGCGTTGTTGCTGCGCATGCTGCCTTCGGAATGGAAGAAGCCTATGAGCGTGGTGCTGTCACTGACACCGCGGCGGAACGCGATTTTACCTTCGGCATGCAATGGCTGTTGCAAAGTCATCGTTTCATTGAGACGCCCGCCATAGTAAGCCATGCGGCGCCCGTTAAATTCCTCGCGGGAATCACCGCGAAAAGTGTGTCCGCCGATCTCGCCCGCCTTATTACCGCCGGCGAAATTCGAGGCCGGGCTGTAACCGAAATCAAATCGCGGCCGCACATTCGTGCTCGTGTAATTCCTGCGATTGCCGCGTTGGTCCCAGCCAGGATCGGACTCGAACGCGTGCGATTCTCCGTTAATGCTGACGTTATCAAGCCACAATTGCCCCGGGTCATCAGCGCTCTTCATCACATTGAGAATTCCAAAGCGATTGAACGTCGCGCCATCGGCTTTGTGGCCGGCTTCGAGCGTCATGACCGCGGAGTAACTGCCTAAAGTGGCGGTGACCGTGCCCCGCCCGCCCGCGCCATTGGGATCGTAGCTGAGCGAAAACGGGTAATCGGCAGAGCCCGTTGGAATGGACGCTTCTCCGCCGAAGGAACCGCCGCCGGCGCGCCACAAGGCAGTGCCGTAGTCCAGGTAGGCGAGGAAGTAGGTGCCTCGTCCGTAAATGCGAATGGCAATGGTGTTGGGCGTTCGCCATTCATTCACGGTGTCCGCGTTGAAAAAACCAATTAGCGTGTGACCGCCACCTTGCGGCACATTCAGCGTGCCGGATGCGGAGAGGGGTTCGTTGAAAGAGGCCGGAGTGATCACCTTCGCGTAAAAGGCCGGCTCGCCCGCTGGCGTGATGGAACCGCCAATCTCCCCGGGCGTTCCGCCGGCATTGCTCGTGAAACTGCTAAAGCCAAAATTTTGAACGATACGTCTTGGGCTCGGATCGGTGGCCCGATTATTCCGGCCTTCCCAGCCGGGATCGGTATCGAACGTTTCCGTTTTCAGCAACAAAGGTTGCGCGTGAATCGACTCGGCAGCCATCGAAGAAAGGCACGCCACAGCTAACCGAATGGCGATGAATGCGGATCGAACAAAATGTTTGGACGCAGGCTGGCTCATAGTTTGATCCTTCTCATGGCGAATCCTGAGGAACATCGCAATCGCCAAAGCATCTCGCGAATGCCACAGCCCACCGAGTCTTTTGGCCAATGAGCTTCTGGTGCGGCATCATTACAAACGTTTGGATGCTGACTTAAATCATGTCCCACTCGCGCGCCTCAATTTTCGGCTGGTGGACGGATGGCTATTCATTGGCGCATGGATCATCATCCAGCCAGGTGGCTTCAGGTCGCTTCCTTATCAGATCTCGATGCGACCGGCACCATTCGACCACTCGTTCCGACAAAAACTCGAGCTCTTCATAACCAAAAACTCCCTCATCAGCTCCTTTCACTCCTGCATACTGAACCATCTCCAGCGATTTCTGAATTCTTTCGCATGTTTCATTCGAGAATACTTTTCGGTCGGGCAGATAGCGGCGAAGGACATTGATCGCTTCCACGTCTGCGGTATCCCAATTCATCCATCCGTTGCGATGCGCCTCATCGCTCAAATTGCCGATGGAGCGAATCAGCTCCCCTTGCAGACTCTCGGCTTCGCCGCTCAGTGGTACGAGCTCCTTACTCCAAACGTTCAAATCGTCCCGCCAGGTCTCGCGCTTAAAGAATTGTTTGAACCAGCTGAACATACCTGATGGATGACGGTGGGAGGACACTCCTGAGCAATTCGTTGCAGCAAATCAGCATTTGCGCATCGTAGGAGGCCTTCTACCCTTGTCAATTTTCGAGCAATGCAACAATGCAACGAGAGGCAGCAGTGTCAGATGGAGACTCAAACCTAAAGCGCCACCAGGCAAATGCCGCCCTTCGTGAAACGTTCGGAGCGGGCTGCGATGGTTCATTTATTCCCGCGTGATAAACTCGTCGAGGTTGAGAAGGGTCTGAGCGACCACGAACCAGGCGGCGCTCTCGGCCGTTTCCCCGAACCCTTGCGACACCTGCCAGGTCGCCGGATTTTTTTGGGCGAGCGCCAGTTGCGTGTGGAAGAGTTTTTCCACGCGTTCGAGTTCTTCCTGCGCCGGGGCTCTCGCCAGACAAAGCTGAAATGCGTGGCGGATGGCTTCAACGGCGTCGCCTTTGTGATCCGCCAGTTGTTTGCCCAGTCCGCGCGCGCAATTTACAAACACTTCGTTGTTCAAAAGCGTGAGCGCCTGCAACGGCGTGTTGGATCGTTCGCGACGGGTGCAGGTGGTTTTCGCATCGGTGAAATCAAACGTCATCAACACCGGGTAAGGCACGGTGCGCTGATTGTAAATGTAGAGACCGCGGCGGAACCGTTCGGGCCCATCGGAATCGACCCATTGAAACCCTCCGGCGGAACCGAGCGCCTTCACATCGTCGGGCATGTGCGGACGAAAACTGGGTCCGCCAATGGCCGCGTTCAAGAGACCGGCCGAAGCCAGGTAAAGATCGCGGATGATTTCCGCTTCGAGCCGAAAGCGATTTTGGCGCGCCAGCAAAATGTTTTCGGGATCTTTTTGCGCCAATTCCGGCCGGATGAATGAATGCTGCCGATAAGTGGCCGAGGTGACGACGAGGCGAATCAGCGATTTGCGGCTCCACCCGTTCTTCATGAACTCGACTGCGAGCCAGTCGAGCAATTCCGGATGGGACGGTCGTTCTCCGCGTGTGCCGAAATCTTCGGGCGTGTTCACCAGGCCGCGGCCAAAAAGGTGTTGCCAGACGTGATTGACGGCAACTCGAGCGGTGAGGGGATTTGCCGGGTCAATCATCCATCGCGCCAGATCGAGGCGATCTGCTTGAGCGTCGCGCGCTTTAAGCGCGTGGAGCACGGCCGGTGTGCCGGGTTGAACCTCGTCACCTTTGCGCAGAAAATCCCCTCGAAAATGAACGAACGTGCGGGCCTCCGGCTTCATCGCAAAACTCAACGCGACGGGAGGGGAATAAGCCGGCGGCGTTCTGGAAGTGTGTTGCTGCAACCGTTCGCTTAGCTTTTTGATCCGCTCCTCCACACCGGCCGGAGTCAGTCCCGCGCTGTTTTGCTTCGCTTCGCCGAGTTCAGCTTCCAGACGCGTTCGTTCCTGTTCCCATGTTTGTTTTTCGAGTTGATGCCGCGCCAGCGCCACCGGCTCCGGCGCGGAGACGTCTGCTTCCTGCGATTGATTGAAGAAAGCATAAAGCTGATAAAATTCGCGCTGCGAAATCGGATCGTATTTGTGATTGTGGCATTCAGCGCAGCCAAGGGTCAGTCCAAGCCAGACGGTGCCGGTGGTGGCGACGCGATCGACTTTCGCTTTGCAGCGGAACTCTTCCTGATCGATCCCGTCTTCATTGTTCCAAAGGGTATTGCGGTGAAAGCCGGCGGCGACGCGTTGCGAGACGCTTGCCTCCGGCAATAAATCGCCAGCCAATTGTTCGATCGTGAACTGGTCGAAAGGCAGGTCGCGATTGATCGAATCGATAACCCAATCGCGGAAGAGGTAAGCCGTTGGGCGCGGCTTGTCCACCTGGTAACCGTCACTATCGGCATAACGCGCCAGATCGAGCCAATGCCGGCCCCAACGTTCGCCAAAATGCGGCGACATCAACACCCGATCGACGAGCCGTTCATAGGCATCCGCTCGTGTGTCGCGCAGAAAACTTTCCACCGCTTCCGGCGTGGGCGGCAGCCCGAGCAGATCAAACCATAGCCGGCGAATCAGCGTGCTGCGATCGGCTTCGGGCGAGGGTTTGATGCGTGCCGGCTCCAACTTTGCCAATATGAAATGGTCGATGGCATTTCGGATCCAACGATTGTTTTTCACCGACGGCACCGGCGGCCGCACGGGCGCGCGAAAAGCCCAATGATCGCGGCCAGTTTTGCCCGGCTCTTGAGATCCGTCGTCCGGCCAGTTCGCGCCCGAGTCGATCCATTGCTCGAGCACTGCAATCTGTTCCGATTTCAGCCGATCGCCTTTCGGGGGCATCACGCGATCCGGATCTTTCCCGGAGACGAGCCGTATCAACAGGCTTTCCGAGGATTTCCGCGGTTGAATGGCGAGACCAGAATCACCGCCCAGGAGCGCCTCTTTTTTGCGATCGAGACGCAGCCCGCTCTTCTGCTTTTCGGAGCCGTGGCAGGAAAAGCAATGCTCACGCAGAATCGGTCGAACATCTCTGGTGAACTCGATAGCGGAGGAGGAAGCAGAGGATGCCGCCGGGCACATCCATGTTCCCGAAGGAACAAAGATCAGCCAGAACACAAATCCAAGCCGCATTGGATGCCGGGCCGTCATAACCCAATTCTGCGCGCATCCTAACGATCCGCACGAAGCCGAGACGAGCATTCTTTTTGGAAAGTTTTGGGGGCAGTGATCCGTTAAAAGGCTAAAAGGGTAAGTGGTTAAAAAGGTTAAAAGGTTAAAAGGTTAAAAGGTTAAAAGGTTAAAAGGTTAAAAGGTTAAAAGGTTAAATGGTTAAATGGGACTTACGTCAGGCTGCTACGGGGAATTAGGGTCTGCGTAGCATCGAATGTGAGTTCGATCATTTGTTTTTGGTCGAGGCGTGCCTGACCAATGGCCACGGGTTTCGCGGATCTCAAAAGGCGGCGGAGACGTTTGGCGCGCAGGCGAGCGCCTGGGCAATTGTTTGC
>JBFMDG010000087.1:0-15207 GCA_040754135.1 Verrucomicrobiota bacterium | reverse complement strand
GGTAAAGAAGCCTTGATCGAGGTCCCCAAACACCAACCGGACGTCGTCCTCATGGATATTCATTTGCCTGGAGAATCGGGAATTGCCTGCACCACGCGGCTCAAGGAAAAGATGCCGGAATTGCAGGTGATCATGGTGACCGTTTACAAGGATCACGATGTCATTTTTCAGGCGCTCAAAGCGGGCGCTTGCGGTTACATCCTGAAACGATCGAGCCGCGAAGAAATTTTGCGCGCCATTCAGGAAGTCAAAGGCGGCGGCGCACCGATGACGGGTGAGATTGCGCGGCGCGTCATCGAGTTGTTTCATCGTCCTTCCGCTTCCGGCAATGAACCGGCCAAAGTGTCACCCCGAGAACATGATGTTTTGGAATTGCTCGCCAAAGGCCTTTCGAACAAGCAAATCGCCGCCGAACTCGGCATCAGTTATGAAACGGTCTGCGTTCATCTGCGGCGAATTTATGAGAAACTCCATGTGCGAAGCCGGACGGAAGCGGTGATCAAACATCTGCAAAACCGGGCGGCGCTTCCGGAACGGGCCGCTTGATTCCTCCGGCCTTGCGGATTTCCGGGGCGGGTTCCCAAAGCGCTTTAAATTTCGAACGAGAATTCCTTTTCTCACACGCCGCTTTGCTTTAGACATTCTCTCCGATTAATCTGATTTCGATGAAAATCAGTCTGGCCTACGGGCAGGGTTATCTGCCCATCGACCTGCCGGATGACCGCACCACGGTCATTCAACCCTCCCACATTCCCGGGCTGGCTGATGAACGCGCCGCGCTTCTCGAAGCGCTCCGCAGTCCGATTGCCACACGGCCATTGCGGGAATGGATCAATCCGGATCACCGCATTTGCATCGGCTTTACCGATATCACCCGTGCCACACCGAATGACCGCATCATTCCCTGGCTTTTGGATTATTTGATTTCCGAAGCCGGGGTGGCCCGCCAACAAATCACGCTTCTCAATTCTCTGGGCACGCATCGTCCGAATACGAAAGCCGAGTTGGAAAAACTCCTGACACCGGCGGTCGTGCGCGATTTCCGCGTGCTGAATCACGAACCGGAAAATCCCGATGCGCACGTTCAGTTCGGTCACACCCGCGATGGCACTCCGGCGCTGATCAACCGGCATCTCGCCGAGGCCGACGTGCGCATCATTACGGGATTTATCGAGCCCCATTTTTTCGCGGGGTTCAGCGGCGGGCCCAAAGGCATTATGCCCGGTCTGGCGCATTTGCAAACGGTGATGAGCAATCATGGCGCGCGCAACATTGGCGATCCAAAATCGGCCTTCGGGATCACCATCGGAAATCCGATCTGGGAGGAGATGCGTGACATCGCCCTGCGCATCGGCCCGAGCTTTTTGTTGAATGTGACATTGAATGAGAGCCGGGAGATCACGGGAGTGTTTGCCGGTGATCTCATCGAAGCTCATCGCATCGGTTATGAATTCGTCCGGCGCTCCGCCATGCAAAAGGTGAAAGCGCCGTTCGAAATTGTGGTCACGACCAACAGCGGCTATCCCCTCGACTTAAATCTTTACCAAGGCGTGAAAGGCATGAGTGCGGCGGCGCGCATCGTGCAGGAGAACGGATTGATCGTGCTGGCGTGCGAATGCCGCGAAGGGGTGCCAGCGGGCAGTCCGCTCGATCAGTTGCTGCGCAGCGCTTCGAGTTCGGAAGAAATTCTCGCCCGTTTGGCCACACCCGGATTCGTTCGTCCGGAGCAATGGCAGGCCCAAATTCAAGCGCTCATCCAACGCAAAGCCCGCGTCCTCGTTTATTCGTCGCTCCCGGATGAAATCGTGCGCGCGGCGCATCTCCTGCCAACGCACGACATCTCCCTGGCCGTGCGGGAGCGGTTGATGCAATTGGGTCGCGACGCGCGCGTCGCTGTGTTGCCGCAAGGGCCGCTGACCATTCCCTATCTCGCATGAGCGGGAGTCGAGTATTTCCATATCGATGTCGAAAGCTTTCGTATGAAGTTAAAAGTCACTAGTCATTGGCCGTTTTGGGCTGGAATCGTATGCCTGCTAGCGGCCTGGGCGCACTGGCCTCCTCGCGTTTTTGCGCAAGACAAGCCGCCAGAGGAACCGGTGAAGGAAGGGATTGTTATTAAGAGCCGCGGTCCGACCATTGTGCCCACCAATGCGCCGCCCGTGACCGCGCCGCCGGTTTCGGGCCTGCCGATGGTGCGCCCGCTGCCGCGGTTTATGCCGGAAAAGCCGAACATCCTTTTCATTCTCGCGGATGATCTGGGATACGGAGATCTGGGGAGTTACGGACAGAAAAAAATCCAAACGCCGAATTTGGATCGTTTGGCTTTGGAAGGAATGCGCTTCACGCAAGCTTACGCCGGCAGCACGGTTTGCGCGCCTTCGCGCTGCGCGTTGCTGACCGGCAAACACACCGGGCACTGCCGGATTCGCGGCAATGCCAAAGTGCCGCTCGAACTCGAAGACATCACCATTGCCGAAGTCCTGAAGAGCGCGGGATATCGCACGGCGGCCATTGGCAAATGGGGCTTGGGATTGGAGAATTCTTCAGGCCACCCGCGCAAACAGGGATTCGATGAATGGCTCGGGTATCTCGATCAGACGCACGCGCATGATTATTATCCCACCAATTTGTGGAGGAATGAAAACTCCTGGACGGTGCGCCACAATCTCAATCAGCAGCAGGGCCAGTATTCGCACGACCTGTTCACGCGCGCGGCCCAGAATTTCATCCGCATCAATCGCAACAACCCATTTTTCCTTTACCTGGCTTACACCATTCCGCACGCCAACAATGAATTGAAGGAAAAGGGCATGCAGGTCCCGAGCGATGAGCCTTATTCGAAGGAGAATTGGCCGCAACCCGAGAAAAACAAAGCAGCCATGATCACGCGGCTGGATCGTGATGTGGGCGTGCTTCTAAACCAGATCACCGAATACGGACTCGATCGGCAGACGATCATTTTTTTCACGAGCGACAATGGCCCGCACAAGGAAGGCGGCGTCGATCCCAAAATCCTGGAAAGCTCGGGGCCGTTGCGCGGGATCAAAAGAGACCTTTATGAAGGAGGCATTCGCGTGCCCATGATTGTGCGCTGGACGGGACGCATCAAACCCGGTGTGGTCAGCGATTTTCCATGGGCCTTTTGGGATGTGTTGCCGACCTGCGCCGAAATTGCCGGAGTCAAACCGCCGAAAGAGATCGACGGCATCTCGGTTCTGCCCACTCTCCTGGGAAAGCCTCAAGCGCCGCATGAATTCTTCTACTGGGAATTCCACGAAAAAGGTTTCAAACAAGCCGTGCGCATGGGCGACTGGAAAGCGGTGCGGTTGGCGCAAGACCAGCCGCTCGAACTTTATCATTTGAAACACGATCCCGCGGAAAAGGAAAACGTGGCCGATAAAAACCCCGAGGTCATCGCGAAGGTGGAGGAGTATCTCAAAGCCGCTCGCACCGAAAATCCTCACTGGCCGCCCAAACCCAAACCAAATCAGCAATCCCGCAAATCAGAAGCTGAGAAAACGGCGCAGTAACTCCGCAACTGGAAGGACACGCGCATTTTAAAGATGATGCGGTTGTATCGGGATACGGATGACGTTGAATTCCTGAAACCGAATCTGGTCAGGAAAGCGGCGCTTAGCGCTTGTTGACTTCGAGTGCGGCGAAGGCGTTTTCGAGTGAATTGAGGGGGGCTTCGCGCAATGGCGATGGATTCAAAACATGGCGCAAGTATTGAATTGCGTCGGGAATGTTCTGCACGGAGCGGGGCAAAGTGGCTCCGGCGGCATTGGCATGGCCGCCGCCTTGCAGTTTTTCCGCCACTTTGATCGCTTCGCCATTGCGGCTGCGCAAGCTCACGATGATTGTGCCCATGCCCTTGCGAAAGAGTGTCAGCAACACCGGATAGGGCGTGGCCTGTTGTTCGAGCATTTGGTGCACGATCAAATTAATATTGCCGACCACGGTATCCACATAACCGACATTCGGGCTGATCTCGGTGACGTTTTCCTTGCTCCAGGTATAGCCCAAGGGGTTTTCGATGCGCCGCTTTACGGCCATGACTTCGAGGAGCGGATGATCGATTAAGCGGGGCAAATCGCCCTGGATCAGTTCATACAAATTCCAGAACTGATACGTTTTCACCAGATTCGCGTAATCGGAGGCCACCACAAAATCAGGATCGTCTTCCAAAAACAAATCGGCCACGTTGCTCAGGTGCACGATGCGATCCAGTTCCGGAGTCGCCAATCCCTGTTCACGACAGAGTTCATAGCAAAGCAGGCTCGCCGATTTCGTCACGTCGTGAATGAGGAAGGCGCGGCGCGCCGGCGTATCCGTGGTGTGATGATCGATCACAACCCAGCCCGGCCGATCGAGGCGCGGCTCGAATGTCATGTCGGTCACCCAGGCGGAGGATTCGGGCAGGGGACGTTGCCGCCAATTGTGGTTGTGATAGGCCTGCAGTGGAACAACGATATCGAAAAGCTTTTGCGCGAGCTTTTGCAAAAGCAAGCCGGCAACAAACCCATCCAGATCACTCTCATGGGTGCAAATGACTTCGGGTTTCGGCAAGGAGAGCATTGCGGGTGCACCTTAATGCACCGCGTAAAACCCCGCAACTGTTCGTTTCCAGCGCCGGTCGTATTTGCGCTTTCAGCGTTTTTTTGCAGGGCTCATTTGCAACCATATTGCAAAACAACCGATGGCTTCGAATCCTGGTGGTGCATTTCGCTACGGCAGTTTCGATATGGAATTTGGCGAGCCGCTTGTTCACTTCACGGCTCCGATCGAGCGGCGATGAGGCGGCCACTCGGCTCTCGACACCTGCTGGCACCCGCGCCTATCTTTTCCGAAAATGTTGCCGGCAGTTAAACCTCTTGTCATCGCGGGTCGCACGTTTCAGTCGCGCTTGATCCTGGGCACAGGAAAATTCTCCGCGCCCGAAGCGATGCGCGACGCGCTCGATTGCAGTGGATCGGAAATGGTCACCGTGGCCTTGCGCCGCGCGGATTTGAGCGGGCGCCATGATCCTTTTGCCAACATTCTCGAATTCATCGATCCGAAGCGTTACTTGATACTGCCGAACACCAGCGGGGCGATGAACGCGGAAGAAGCGGTGCGATTGGCGCGGCTCGCCCGCGCCGCCGGGCTCCCCAATTGGGTGAAGCTGGAAATTCATCCGGATCCGCGATATCTGCTGCCCGATCCGGTGGAGACGCTCAAAGCCGCGGAATGCCTGGTGAAAGAAGGCTTCGTCGTTTTGCCGTATATCAATGCCGATCCAGTGATCGCCAAACGACTGCAGGACGCCGGCACGGCCACCGTCATGCCGCTTGGATCACCGATCGGCTCTCATCGCGGACTGCAGACGCGCGATCAACTTCGCATCATTATCGAGCAAGCCACGGTGCCGGTGGTCGTGGACGCGGGTTTGGGCGCGCCAAGCCACGCGGCCGAAGCGATGGAAATGGGCGCCGACGCGGTCCTGGTGAACACGGCGATTGCTGTGGCCAACGATCCGAACCGCATGGCCATCGCCTTCAAGATGGCGGTCGAAGCCGGCCGGGCCGCTTATGAAATCGGTTTGGCCGCACCGCAACTCGAAGCCAGCGCCACCAGTCCATTGTCCGGTTTTCTGGATCAACTCGAAAGCGAAGTTGCGGGTTCGACCGCGCCCAAAGCAGCGCGATCACGATGACTGCTTTGCCATGACGCAAATGCGAACGCCGCGCGCATGACTCCGCGCACAAAACCAAAATCATGAAGTCACTTTCCTTAAAGCGAGTTCGCGAACTGATCACGGCTGGCCGCGGCGCCCGCGTGCTGGTCGTGGGCGACGTCATGCTCGATCAATTCATCTGGGGGCGCGTCGGGCGGATCTCGCCGGAAGCTCCGGTGCCGGTTGTGGAATTTGAACGCGAGAGCTTCATGCCGGGCGGCGCCGCGAATGTGGCGCGCAATCTCACCGCGCTCGGCGCGTCCGCCGAGTTGTTCGGCGCGGTGGGCCGCGACCATTCCGCGCGCACGCTGAAGGAATTGCTCGGACAACAGCAGGTCGGCTGTGACCGTTTGTTGATCACGCCGCAACGGCCGACCAGCATCAAGACCCGCATCATCGCGCATCAGCAGCAAGTCGTGCGTGTCGATCGCGAAAACAATGACCCGATCGAGGCACGCCAAACCCGGCAGCTGCTTTCCGCAGTTGAATCGCGGCTCGGCGAAGTGGATGCCGTCATTGTGGGCGATTATGGCAAGGGGGTGGTGACGCAACCTTTGCTGGATGAAATCAAATCGCTCTGCCGCGCGCGTGGCCTGTGGCTGAGCATGGATCCCAAACCGGTGCATCAGCTCAATCTCTCGGGATTGTCTCTGATCACGCCGAATCGCAAGGAAGCTTTCGAACTGGCCGGAGTGCACGATGGCATGCGGCCCGCCAATCCGATGGCCGACGCGCGGTTGCTTGATGTGGCGGATCAATTGCTGAGACGCCTGCAACCGGCGCTGCTCCTCATTACTCTGGGCGATCAAGGCATGCTGTTATGCCGCCGCGGGGAAATGCCTTTTCATATTCCGACGGTTGCGCAGGAGGTTTACGATGTTTCCGGAGCAGGGGACACGGTGATTGCTTCCTTTACACTGGCAATCGCGGCGGGCGCTTCTCCAATCGAAGCAGCCATTTTTTCGAATCACGCCGCCGGTGTCGTCGTGGGCAAAGTCGGCACAGCAACCGTCACGCCCGAGGAATTGCTCGCCAGTTTCCAACGCGAATCATGAAGCGGGCGGTTTTTCTCGATCGCGACGGCACCATCATCGAGGAGAAGGAATACCTCAGCGATCCGGCAAAAGTGGTGATATTTCCAGGAGCTGCCGAAGCGTTGCGGCGCTTGCAGGACGCGGGGTTTCTGCTCGTCATCGTGACCAATCAATCCGGCATCGGTCGCGGTTATTACACTCTCGCAGACATGCATCGCGTCAACGCGCGGGTCTGTGCGGAACTCGCCAAATCCGGCGTGCACATCCACAAGATCTATTTCGCGCCGGAAGCCCCCGAGGCGCCGAGCCGCGGACGCAAACCTTCGCCGCAGTTTCTGTTCGATGCTCGCGAGGAATTCGGCATCGATCTCGCCTCGAGCTACATGATTGGCGACAAGCTCATCGACCTCGAATGCGGCTGCAATGCGGCCGTGCGTCAATGCCTGCTGGTGCGGACCGGCTATGGCGCGGAAGTGGAAACCATCGCCACGCAAAAATTCTCTTCGGCCATCGTCGTCGATGATTTGCCGGCGGCTGCCGACTGGATTTTGCGGCAGACCTGAAATTCAAAAACGGTTAAAAGATCGGGATGTCAGGACGCAAGCGCGCGCAACAATTGCAATTCAGTTTGCCTGGCGAACCCGAGCCGGTGCGCGGAGGAGCTTTTGTCAAAGCGCTCCGCCTGAAACGCGAGGAAGTCCCTTCGTTCCGGCGTTATCCATTTTCGATCCCCGCCGTGCGCAAACTTAGCCGCCTCGAGTTCCATCCTGCGGTCACGTTCTTCATCGGTGAAAACGGCTCCGGAAAATCAACGTTGCTCGAAGCCCTCGCGCTCAAGTGCGGATTCAACCCGGAGGGCGGCGCCAAAACCATCTATTTTGCCACGCACGACACGCATTCGGAATTGCACCGCTTTCTCGTCGTTGAACGGGGTGTGCCGCGGCCCAGCGACGGATATTTTCTGCGTGCGGAAAGCTTTTACAACGTCGCCACGAACGTGGAGGCGATCGAGAAAGAATTTCCGCAACCGGAGCCATTCTCGAGTTACGGCGGCAAATCCCTGCACGTGCAATCGCATGGCGAAGCGTTTCTCTCGCTCTTGCTGCACCGGCTGAGGGGAGACGGTCTCTACCTTTTTGACGAACCCGAATCTGCACTTTCTCCCCAGCGGCAATTGAGCGTGCTGACCTTAATGGATCGCTTGGTGCGGCGGCATTCCCAACTGATTATTGCCACTCACTCGCCCATTCTCCTGGCTTATCCGCACGCCCGCATTTACGAGTTTACATCGAGAGGCATCGTGCCGGTTGCCTATACCGATACCGAACATTTTCAAGTGACCCGCACGTTCTTGCAGCGGCACGAACGAATGCTGGAAATGCTTCTGGACCACGAAAAAACCGATCCGCAGTAACACTCTGAAACTCTGAAGCTCTGGCAGCAACGGCAGAAGCGCCGTTGAAGCCGTCCTCGTTGCGCAAGCATTGTTGTTTTCTGCGCCGGAGCTTTATGCCTAAATCCTGCCGATGAAAATTGTCGGCATTATTCCGGCCCGTTACGCGTCCACTCGGTTTCCCGGCAAACCGCTGGCCTTGATCGCGGGCCAACCGCTCATCCAACGGGTGGTCGAACAATGCCAGAAAGCCGATGCGCTCGCTGAAGTGATTGTAGCGACGGACGACGAGCGCATCGCGGCGGTGGCCCGTGCCTTTTGCCGTGTGGAAATGACTCGATCGGATCATCCGAGCGGCTCGGACCGGATTGCGGAGGTCGCGGCCCGCTCCCTTTGCGATGCCGTGGTGAATATTCAGGGGGATGAGCCGCTGATCGATCCGTCCGTGATTAATGCGGTGGCCGCGGCTTTGAACGGTTGTGAAATGTCCACGGCGGCCACGCGACTGCGCGACCCCGCCGACTACGACAACGCGAACGTCGTAAAAGTCGTTGTCAACTCCGCGGGGCGCGCTCTATATTTCTCCCGGCGTACGGTTCCGTATGTCCGAGATGCCGCCAGTGGTTCGGTTGCCGAACAGTTGGCGGCGTTTCCCTTTTTGAAGCATTTAGGGATTTACGGATACCGGCGCGAGACGTTGCTGCGCCTGGTGGAGTTTCCTGTTTCCCCATTGGAACGGGCGGAAAAACTGGAACAGCTGCGGGCACTTGAAAATGGAATTCAGATCGCGGTGCAAGTGGTGGAGTATGAAAGTGTGGGTGTGGATGTTCCCGATGATGTGCATCGTGTGGAACGATGGTTGAACCGGTAAGTGCGCCGCCAGACCAGGCGAAAGGGCAGGGGGACAACGCGAGCGATACGCAAGAACGACAATGATCCGACAGGCTGTTTTGAAGCATGAAATACATTTTTGTCACTGGGGGTGTGGTGAGTTCACTGGGCAAAGGCCTCACCGCCGCGGCGCTCGGCACGTTGCTCGAGAATCGGGGCCTCAAAGTCACCCTGCAAAAGTTCGATCCTTATTTGAACGTCGATCCCGGCACCATGAGCCCCTATCAACATGGGGAAGTTTATGTGCTCGATGACGGCGCGGAAACGGATCTGGATCTCGGCCATTACGAACGGTTCACCAGCACCAAGCTGACCCGCTTCAATAACCTGACCAGCGGCCAGGTGTATCAAACCGTTCTCGACAAGGAACGTCGCGGCGATTACCTCGGCAAAACAGTTCAAGTTATCCCGCATGTCACCGATGAAATTCAAAATCGCATCCATCAGATTGTCGAACAGTCCAAGGCCGATGTGCTTATCACGGAAATCGGCGGGACCACCGGCGACATTGAAGGGTTGCCCTTTCTGGAAGCGATCCGCGAATTTGCACTCGACGTCGGCTATAACAACGCCCTTTTCCTGCACGTCACTTACGTGCCCTACATCAAAGCGGCCGGCGAACTGAAAACGAAGCCGACGCAGCAATCCGTAGCCAAGCTTCGCGAAATCGGCATTGCCCCGCATATTTTGGTCTGCCGTTGCGAACGCCCTTTAAGCAAAGAACTGCGCCAGAAAATTTCCCTTTTTTGCAACGTCCCTTACGAAGCCGTCATCGAAGAAAAGGATGTCGATCACAGCATTTACGAAGTGCCCCTCATGCTGCAACGCGAACGGCTCGATGACCTCGTCTGCCAGTTGCTCCGGCTCGATACACCGCCCGCCAATATGTCGCATTGGCAGGAAATCATCCGCAAACTCGTGGCGCCGCAACATCGCGTGCGCATTGGGGTCGTCGGCAAATACATCGAACTGCAGGACGCTTACAAATCCGTTTACGAAGCCATCATCCACGGCGGCGTGGCCAATGATTGCGGCGTCGAGATCGAAAAGGTCGATGCCGAAGAAATCGAAAAGTTCGGCGCGGACAAAGTTTTGAAGGCGCTCGGCGGCATCCTCGTTCCGGGCGGTTTTGGCGAACGCGGGATTGAAGGCAAGATTCGCGCGGCCCAGTATGCTCGCGAAAACAAACTTCCATATCTCGGGCTTTGCCTCGGCATGCAGATCGCCACCATCGAATTTGCGCGTAACGTGCTGAAACTCGAAGGAGCCCATTCCACGGAGTTCGATCCCAACACCGCGCATCCGGTCATCGCCATGTTGGACGAACAAACGCGCGTCACCAAAAAAGGCGGCACCATGCGGCTCGGCGCTCAAGCCTGTCAGCTCACGGTCGGTTCCAAGGCGGCGCAACTTTACGGCGCCTTTGTCATCAACGAACGCCATAGGCATCGTTATGAATTCAACAACGAATACCGCGAACAATTTGAACAGGCTGGATTCATCATCTGCGGCACCACTCCGGACGGCAAACTCGCCGAAATCATCGAATTGAAAGACCACCCTTTCTTCGTGGCGAGCCAGTTTCACCCGGAGTTCCTCAGCAAACCCAACAAACCCCATCCGTTGTTCAAAGGCTTCATCGCCGCTTGCCACGCCCACATTCATCACCGCCCGATTTGAAGATCTTTCCGCGCTGCAGCCTTTTGCCGCCCGCGGAGTTTTTGCTGGTGACTGGACGTGTCGTGCAGTAGAGCCAATAACGCCATGAATACCTCACCAACCATTGGCCTGACGCAATTGGGCCAGATTGCAATCAATGTCCATGATCTCCCTCGCGCGCTGGCGTTTTACCGCGACACGCTCGGCATGAAGTTCTTGTTCCAGGCGGGCACGATGGCCTTTTTTGATTGTGGCGGTCTTCGCCTGATGCTGGGAATTCCGGAGCAACCCGAATTCGATCATCCGAGTTCGATCCTTTATTTCAAAGTGCCGGACATCGAGCGCTACTATTGCGAATTCACCACCCGCGGCGTCCAGTTCCTTTCGAAACCAGCCCTCATCGCGAAAATGCCGGCCTATGATCTTTGGATGTGCTTCTTCAAAGATTCGGAAGGAAATACCTTGAGCCTCTATTCGGAAGTGACGCACTCAACCGAAGGGTCGAACGCCTGACTTTCATTTGGCGGCGCTGTGCCGGATGCGTCCCCCGGATATCCCCGCAGCGATTTGAGGAAGCAATATCGAATCAAGGCGATTGCAATCGATAAAATCGGGTCTGACTTCCCGGCGCGTCCTGGGTGGTCAGTACGCTCTCCCCTTCGTTTGCGATCAGAGTGCGCAACACTTGCCAGGGGCCGGACTCGGCCGATTCCCGATACAAAATCGTATATTGCCTGCCGGCTGAACCAGAGAACCGCAGGGTCAATTGCCCGTTGCTCTCGACGCTCGCTCGCAATTGCAACAGGCTGGCTGCATCTTTGGGCGCTGTGCCCGCCACATACTCCTCGAAATTCGTAAACCCATCGTTGTCGGCATCACCGAAAGCGCCGTCGATCCCCGCCGCCGATTGAGCGCTGAGGCCGTGGGCGGTTTCCCACTGATCAGGTAATCCATCGGCATCGGAGTCTGACTGCGCGGCATTTGGCGGCGCGGCGAACCAATGCGCAGGTTCATTGGCAAAACCAAGCAGGTTGAGGCGCTGCAAAGAAAATCCGGTTCCGGCAGCTCCGCGCGTCCAGAATTCATTTCGCGCATAATCAATTTCCTCAACCGCAATGTAAGGAACAAAGCCGGCGTTGGGCGCCGGAGGAGCTTGCGGGACGTCGGGTCGTTCCAGACGCAGTTCCTCGCCGCGGTTATCGAGGTTGCCCTGCCAGGGACCGTAGAGCGGCACAGAAGCATCGAGGCGATACGTCGCGCGAAATTCAGCTTCGATCACCGGTTCATTCGCCGGATTGAATCCAACCACGATGAGAGACGATTTCGGCGGCAAAACAGTTTGGCGCGGGAAGAGGTAATCCACGGCGCCGTTGAGACGCCAGGAATTCGTGGGGCGCGCTTCATCAAACAATGCGACCGATTGCGTTCCGGGATTTCTGATTTCGATAAACTCAAGGTCGCTGTCATACGGTTCACCAATCGGTGTTGGTTCGTACATGATCTCGCTGACGACGACATTGGGAGGTCGCGGCCCGGCATTCGGCTGGCCCGGGGTGGGGCGCGTTTGCGGTGGGAAATGATCGCGGCCATCGCTCGTCAAAAAGAATCCGAAGCTGCCGCCATTGTCGATAGCCCCGAACGCGAAGCCGTGATAATGCCCGGTGAGATTTCCCTGAGCATCTCCCGAAAAGAGGTAGAGCTCATCGCCGAGCGAGCTCAAGGCAAAACCCGTTTCCGGTGTGGGGCGGAACCTGGTTTCGTCGATGACCAGATAACCGTGAGCCGGAATGCGCGCCGGCGCGGTGATGCGATACTTTTTCGGCACGCGAAAATCATCGGTCAAATACCAATGCGTTACATCGACATCACTCGAAGTGGGGTTATGCAATTCGATGGCATCGAGCAGTGGCGGATCGGTATGGGTGAGCGCTTCATTGATCAAAATGGTTGGGATTGCTGGACGAGGCGCATCGGACTGACCTGGCGACCCGCCCACTTGAGAACTTAATCGCCAACGGCTCCGATCACCGAGTTGCGCGCCGGGGGTAGCCTCATCCGCCAGCACCAGTGAAAAACCAAATCCATCGGCCAACGGCTCCCAGGAATCGTTGTAAGCGAAATCGGCGATCGGCTCGTGATAACCTCCCACCAGCACAAGGTGGTTGCCTTCATTGGCGAGGCTGCCGCTGAACTCTCCGGCAATATTCGTCACGCCGGGATAACGCGAGAGAAAAGCTGCTTTGTTCTTCACGATCAACACTCGTTCTCCCGGCGCGAGAGAAGTCACGCCGCTGTCTGCGGTAAAGGTAAATTCGATCCCGCGAATGAATTTCACTCCGACCAGATTCACCGTCGCCGAGCCTGTGTTCTTAATCTCGACGAATTCAAAATCAGAGTTCAACGCAGTGCTGCCGAGCGCCGGCGGCTCGGGGTGAAACATAATTTCGGTGATACTGAGGGTTAACGGAGTGATGACAAAGGTGGCTTCGACCGGCATGGACCATCCCGTGAAAATGGTCGTCGAAACAGCTCCGGATTGTCGCTTGCTTGGATCAAGGGCGCGGGCCACAACGCGCGTGTTGCCAGTGATGCGGATCGGTTCCGTGTAGAGAAAAGCCTCTGCGATCGGTGTGTTGGCGACCCCGCGTTTTCTCGGATCGGTGCCATCCAGCGTGTAATAAATATTGGCGTTGGGTGGGCCGGTGAGTTCCAGCAGGAAGCCCGGATCGACGGGGCCGCCGGAGGAACTGAATTGCGGCGGTTGGGTGAGTTGCCGATCGATGAAATCGGTCCGGTTCGAGAGCCAGTTTTTCATCCATTGCACTTCGGTGGCGTAGGTGCCTCCGCCAGCTCCGGTGGCTTTGCGATAGGTGTAAGGCAGCCGGGAGGCCCAGCGTTTTTGATCGCGCACTTGTGCTTCGCCGATCGTGGCCACTTGTTCATCGATCAACCGGTGCATGTTGGCATTCGAGAAATGGCTTTGGCGCATCAGTTGCCAGGTATCCACCCATTTCTGCCAAAAATCTTTGTCGCCAAAATGCGTCGCCCAAAAGTTGGCGCTGAAGAAGGGACCGGTGCTCCAGGTGCGGGGATTGAAATCCCGGCCATCCGTCGAGCCTAACGCGCGATCAAAATCCCAATGCGGACCCCAGCGGATTTTGCCATTGCGCGGCTTATGAAAATAAGCGCTGAGAACCAGGGCATCGACGTTCCCGCTGAGCACTTCGAGGACATGATAACGAATCCATTGGTCCACATCGATGAAGGCCGGATAACCGACGACCGGATCGGCATTGCGGGCCACGCGCGTGTAATCGCTGAAATACTTCCTGAGATACTTTTCCTGCGGATCGCGCTGCGGGGATTCCAGATCGGATTCTTTCGGATCGACCATGGCGAGATTGACTGTTCCCACGGGCACGCCCGTATCTCCAGGATCGAAGCGGTCAATCTTCATCAGGTAGCCGCCGGTTACTTCGGGCTCGGCAACGTGATTGGGTTCGAGCGGATCGATATCGACGCGGTGCGGTGCGATTTTGATTTTTTCTTCGAGGACGTACAGCCCGAAGTAGGTGTTCGAGGAAAGGATCACTTGCGCGGCATTCCCTTTATTCAGGTGCACTTCCACAAAGCGGGTGCGAGGGGAATACTCACCCATGTCGCGGCCGATCTGGTGAATGAAAGGATTATGGATGAGCACGGGATCGAATTGATTCGGCGCGTACAAAACCCAATCGGAATCCGCGGGCATGCCGAGCAGCGAACGGTCCTTGTCCACATTGAATTCGTCCCAGAGTTCGAGGGCAAGGCTCGATTTCTCGATGCCTTCGGTGCTGGAACCGCGCAACTTGATGCCGGCACGGGTCGAAAGCGACGGCGGATTGGTTAACGAGGTTACTCCTCGCAGCGGTTCGAACAGCGAGAAATGCGCGTACTTGTATGCGCCCGAAGAAGGCGCTCCTTTGCCCATGGTGTGCAGCACCACCACCGGGAGAGTGGAAGTGAAGTTCAAGACATTATTGCTGAGCAGGAGATAAGTCTCGCTATGCGGCGGTCCAGGCAGGAGCCCTTCCTGAAACACGCGGGCCCGTATCTGAACGGTGTTGGTGATGCGAATCGCACCGGTATAAAGCGGTGAACCATTGGTCGGCATATTCCCATCCGTTGTGTAACGGATCAGCCCGTTCACGACTTCAGTCGTCAAAAGAAGCTCGAACGGTTTCTGAAAAGTCGTGGTATCTCGTGAAAACTTCACTTCTCCGGCAAATCCTTGTCCCGTGGACACGTTCGGTTTGCCCGGCGTCGGACTATAAAAATATCCTGAAATGTGGGCCGCCCCCGGAGTGCGTCCGTAAGACACATCCGGGAATTGCTCCCGATAAGTGGGATGAAATTCCGACGCCACATTGGTCAGCGGCGTGAGCAGTCCCAGATATTCACCTCCGTTACTTAACCGGAAATTCGTGTGCAGATATCGGCCAGTGAGATTGGTCTTGTTCTTCTCCGACGCAAAA
>JBFMDG010000086.1:0-15433 GCA_040754135.1 Verrucomicrobiota bacterium | reverse complement strand
TTTGGAGTGCGCCGGCAGAACGAAGTGACGACGGCGCTTTGGCCTCGGCTCGACGCGCCTCGAACTTCCAACGCCCGTCGCATCGGCCAAAGCGGTGTCGCGCTATCGCTTTGCCACCGCACTCCAAAAGGGGTGCCGGTCATCCCGACGCATTTGGAGTGCGCCGGCAGAACGAAGTGGCGACGGCGCTTTGGTCTCGGCTCCACGCACGTCGAACTTCCAACGCCCGTCGCATCGGCCAAAGCGGTGTCGCGCTGGCGCTTTGCCACCGCACTCCAAAAGGCCTCGTCTATTTCAAAACTCCCATCCATTTCGGCAGCCACAGCGATATCGATGGCACATAAGTGATGACCATCAGCGCCAGAATCATTGCCGCGTAAAACGGAATCATGGCCCGGGACACCGACAGGATGCTCGATCGCCCGACGCTGCAACCGACGAACAAACAGGTTCCGACGGGTGGCGTGCAAAGGCCGATGCAAAGATTCGCGATCAGCACGATTCCAAAGTGGATTGGGTCGAGTCCCAGCCGAATTGCCACCGGCAGGAAAATCGGTGTGAACAGGAGGATAGCCGGAGTCATATCCATAAACGTGCCCACAATGAGCAGCGTGAGATTGATCAGCAGGAGGAGCGCGATTGGATTTTCGGAAAGTCCGAGCAACGCCGCGCTGACTGCTTGCGGCACTTGCTCCTGAGTGAGAATGCGGCTCATGGCCTGACTCGTTCCCACCAGCAGCAGCACGATGCCCGTGGTGCGGCCGGAGCGAAGCAGAATGCCCGGCAAAGCGCTCCACTGGATTTCGCGATAGAAAACCACTCCGAGCAAAAACGCCCACAACACCGCCATGGCCGAGGCTTCCGTGGCGGTGAAGACGCCTCCAAGAATTCCGCCGAGCACAAATACAATCAGCAACAGGCTGGGAAACGCGCGCGCCAAGGAACTCCAGAACGGAGGCCGCGCCGCAGTTTGCGTCGTCTGCTCGAAAATTCCCGTGCGGCTGAGCAACAAGCAAGTAGCCATAATCAATAGTCCAACGAAAACTCCTGGCAGGATTCCGGCAATGAACAGGGCGCCGATGGAAATATTCGAGGCCACGACCGCATAGACGATCATCACATTGCTCGGAGGAATCAACAGGCCGGTGGTCGCGGCCGTGGCGGTGACGGCGATGTTGAAATCTTTTGGGTAACCATTGCGGTTCATTTCGGGAATGAGCGTGCTGCCGATCGAGGAGACCGCGGCTGTGGCCGATCCGGAAATGGCGCCGAAAAGCATGCAAGTGAGCGTGTTTACCAGTGCCAGCCCGCCTTTGACCCGGCCGACCGTGGCCGCCGCAAGATCAATCAGGCGTCGCGCCAATCCGCCCGCGCCCATGAGGTCGCCCGCCAAAATAAAAAATGGAATAGCCAGCAGCGTAAAACTATCGAGTCCATTGGCGACATCACGAGCCACGGAGAGCAACACCTGTTCGTAACCGAGCGCCAGCGCGGCCAGCACGGTGGCCATACCGATCAGAAAAGCGATCGGGGTTTCGAGCAGCAACAAAACGCCGAACGCCACCACCAAAATGACGAGGCCCAGGCTCATTTCGGGGTCTCGTCCCGGTTCGAAATTGTTTCTCCAGAATCGATCCTGCCGCGCAGCATCGACACGAATGCGGTTGCGGCGATGACCAATCCGCTCACCGGGAGCGACAAGTAAAACCAGGCTTTCTTCAGAGGGATGGCCGACATGACCTGCCCCGATTGCCAGCGATCGACAAAAAGAGCGGCGCCGCCATAGAGCATGACGCCAGCGGCAAAAGCGAAAACCGCGAAGTGGGCGACGCGATGCGCCCATCGACGCGCTGCTGGATCGAGCAACCGCGTGAGCGCGTCAACGCCGAGATGGCTTTGTTCGATGTAGGCGAGCGCTGCGCCGAGCATGGCCAGCCAGACCAGGAGCAAGCGCGCCAATTCCTCGGACCACGGCGCCTGCCGGCCGAAGAGGTAGCGTGTGGCCACGCCCCAGAGCACATCGAGAATGAGCGCGAAGAAAACGACGATGCACAAGCCGCCGATGCCGCGCGCCAACGGTTGTTGTAATCGACCGTTCATTTGAAGTGTTCAACGTTGCGCTTCGATCCGTGTGATGAACTCGCGGATTTTGCCCTGCGCATATTTTTCCAGGACGGGACGCGCCGCCTCGCGAAATGGCTGGTCATCCACTTCGTGAATGGTGACGCCGGCCTGGCGGAGCGCATCGAGCGTTTTGAGGCTTTCCTCAGTCCACAATTTCCGTTCGAACGCGCTCGATTCGCGCGCGGCTTGTTCGAGCCACGATTGCTCCTCGGGTGTGAGCCTGTCCCAGATGCGGGCGCTGACCACCACGACATCAGGAATGCGCGTGTGATGATTCAACGTGAAATGTTTGCAGACTTCGTAGTGGCGGCTGGCAAGCAGGCTTGGAGGATTGTTCTCTGCGCCATCGACCACTCCTTGTTGCAAGGCGGTGTAGAGTTCGCCCCAGGGGATGGGTGTGGCGGCGCTGCCGAAGGCCTGCATCAAATCGATCGCCACCGGATCGTTCATGACGCGAATCTTTTTCCCTTTTAAATCCTGCGGCGTGCGAATCGGTTCCTTGCCGTAGAAATTCCGGCTGCCCGCATCGTAAAAGCAAAGTCCGCGCAATCCGCTTGGCTTCCCGTCGTCCGCCTGGGCGATGGCCGCAAGCATTTCCTGTCCGATCGGGCCGTCGAGCACATTCCAGAAATGCGCGCTGTCACGAAAGAGATAAGGCAACGCGAAGAGTTTGTAGGTGGAGACGAAATTTCCCACGGCCGCGGCGCTGACCTTGGTAATGGCAAGCGTGCCCGCCTGGACCTGTTCCAAACATTGCACTTCGTTGCCCAGTTGTTCGCTCGGGTACACTTCGAGTTTCAACTGGTTCCGGGATAGTTCTCCGGCGCGCGCGGCCATCTGTTCCAGACTGCGATGCACGGGATGGGAGGTCGGCAGGACATGCGCCACACGCAAAACGCGCACCGCGGAGCGGCTGGCGGAATGCGCCGACCGCCGGGCCAGCCAGGTAAAAAGGAGGCAAGCGCCAAGACAGCCAACAAGAAGGCCGACGATAAAAAAGGAAACTGGTTTACTCATGCCGGATCAGGCCGAATCCGCAACGCCCCGCAGGAAAGGCAACATCGGTTTCGGCACGCCCTTCGATAGCAAAGCGCGTTGACCTTGGAAACGCAAAACCCGGGAAGGCCCTTCGCCGCATGTTCAAACGCACG
The DNA here is from genome assembly GCA_040754135.1 of Verrucomicrobiota bacterium. GTDB lineage: Bacteria > Verrucomicrobiota > Verrucomicrobiia > Limisphaerales > SIBE01 > JBFMDG01. The sequence continues at coordinate 12,158 of JBFMDG010000086.1, read as the reverse complement.
CTCAAACCGCACCCATCCGTTCGAATGCTCGAACCGGTCCGGCGAGCTTCAAACATTCGAACGCGAACGGAAACGAAACACCGCCATCACCGCCGCGCCCAGTCCGAGCAAAATCCATGTCGATGGTTCAGGAACGACTTCGACCTTGAACTCCTTGAAAATAAAAGAGCCGGCCACACTCGCCGAGCCGGTCGGGCGGATGGCAAAACCGTCAAATGCCGAGGGAATTCCCGCGGCGTCCGTGGCCGTGTGCTGAATATCCAGTCCATTGCCAAACAACCGCGTCGTCACATCCACGGAATCGTTTCCGGTGCGCGCGACCGAAAATTCGAGCGTGTATTGCGCGTCATTGGCAAAAGCCGCGGAGTTGAGAAGGCCGGAAGGGCCCGAGGACAAAGTGGTATAATCGCCGCTCGCGCCCATGAGATTCACGCTGCTGACGGCGGTGCGTTCCATGATCTGAAGCGGAGAATCCACTCCAAAGGTCGAACCGAAATTCATGTTGAGCATGTAACCCTGCACGTTCGCGCCAGGCGCGCCGGTGCCGCTCCCGGTGGAAAAGCCATCCGCGGCGACGCGGGCGCCGCCATTGGAAAAGTTGTAAAGACCGATGCGTAAACCGCGCGAGGTGTTTTGCGCACCCACCGCTGTGGGTGTGAACACCGCCGTGGCGGTGAGCTTTTCACCCACGCCAAGACTGGCCGGAGTGCCGGTGGGTGTAAAGAATGTCATCCATAACACCGACCCGCTGGGAACCGCGCCGGTCATGCTTCCCACCGCGGCAGTCAGCGAAGCGCCGCTCGAGTCGGAGGAAAACCACGCCGACTCCGTGGGCAAAGCGGTGTTGTTGCGTGTGCCATCGGCCCAGGTATCCTGGACGAGCACCTGTGCGCGGCTCGAAGCACTAAAGGCGGTGATCAATGTGAGTACAAGCACGACTCGGAGGGTTGGGATCATAGGGCGTCTGGGTTGGTCATTGTCATCAACAGAGGCCAGCGGTCACCTGGACGGTTGGTATGTTGATTCCGGCTCATTCGATTCGGTTCCATTTGCGGCGGTGAATAGGGGCGCGCCTCTTCATGGCTGGGTGCGGCTGCATAACCGAGCGGACAAATATTCCGCCGATGGGCAGCCGTTGGATCCGTGAAGATGACAGGCGCGCCAAAGACCTGTGGCGCGGATAAAAATGGCCTGCGCCAAACATGGCCTGAGCGAACGAGGGTTCATTTCGAGCAAAAGCCTACTCCACCCTGCGGTCCACTTGAACGCTGTTTTTTGCAAAGTTCGTTGAAAAAGGTGCACGCCCATCCGCTCTCGATAGCACCGATTCACTCGAGTCCCGTCCCGGTCGTGTTCACCAAATGCACATCGCGCGTGTGCACCAGCGCGCTTTTTTGGCGGGTGTTGCGAAAGGTGCAATTGACAATCGCCACCTCCGCAATGCGCGCGTCCTCGGTCAGTCCTTCCAAAAAAATGGCCTGCTTCAACTGCTCGAAAACCACGTCGCTGATGGCGATCTGCCCCACGCGCGGAATCGCGCCGCCTTCCGTGACGCGATCGTAGCGCATCGTCATGTGGATCCCCACCTCGGCGGTTTTTACCGTGCAATGCCGCACGTAAAAACGCTCGATGAATCCGCCGCGGCGCGGATTGGTTTTCACGCGAATGGCCATGCGCAAATTGGGACTGTCGAATCGGCACTGCTCGATGAACACATTGCGAATGCCAGCGGCGGTCTCGCTGCCCGCAGTCACCCCGCCGTGGCCCGCCTGAAATTGGCAATTGCGAATCAGGATGTTCTGGCAGGAAATATTCACCCGGCGACCATCGGCATCACGACCGGCTTTGATGGCAATGCAATCGTCATCGGTGTTGAACGCGCAATGCTCGATGAGCACGTCGGTCGAAGACTCGGGGTTGCAGCCATCGGTGTTGGGGGCTTTCCCATGGCGCCCTTTGGTGTCCACCGTCACTCCGCGAATAGTCACATTCGTGCAATAAACCGGATTGATGGCCCACATCGGCGAATCGACCACGGTGATGCCTTCGATGAGAATGTTTTTGCAGCGGATGGGCTGGATGAAATTCGGCCGGAGTTTGCCGCGCTCACCAAATATGCGCTGCGCCACCGGCACACCGTCGTCGCCCATTTGCACGAGTTTTTTCTCGTCCTCGCGTCCGCTTTGTTTCCACTGATGCCAGACCGATGCGGAGGCCTGGCCATCGAGGCGTCCCTGGCCGGTGATGGCAATATTCTCCTGTTCAAACGCGTAAATGAACGGGGAATAATTCATCACTTCGGTCGATTCAAAGCGCGCGAACACGACCGGCAGGAAATGCTTTGGATCTGTGCTGAAGCGGATGGTGGCATTTTTCGCGAGGTGCAAATTCACTCCGCTCCGCAGATGAATCGCACCGGTCCGGAATGTGCCCTCGGGTACGAACACCCGTCCGCCGCCGGCGCGCTCGCAAGCGGCGATGGCTTCGCGAAAGGCGCCGGTGCAATCGGTGACGCCATCCGCCACCGCGCCAAATTGCGTGATGGGAAAATCGCGATCGGGAAAACGCGGCGGCACAATGCGTTTCTCGATCGATTGCGCTTCATTCCAGGCCGCGGCGGCATCGGCGATTATTTTCGCGCGCTCCGCTTCGGCTGCGCCCGAGTTCGGAAGCGGCGGGGCAATGAGCGAAAGAATCAGGAAAAAAATGAAGCGAAAGAAAACGCCAGAGCTCATGGCCAAGGACTGTAGCCAATCCTGGCGCCGCCCGAAAGGATCAACCTCTGCAAAGTTTTATCGGAAAGTTGCACCGCCAATCACGCGCGAGTTCGTTCGCGGGAAGTAATCTGTTTTGGTTAGCGAGAAAGGTTGAGGGGGGCGGGCGGAGCGGTTATGCTCGGACGCGCATGCGGAAACGACAGAAAAGAGTTTTGGTGGCGCTGGGTTGGTATGATTACCGGCTCCACCGCGGCATTGAGAAGTACGCGCAGGAGAATGGCTGGTATCTCTCGGCCAATCTGACGCGGGAACGGGTAATTCCCTGGGGTTGGGAAGGGGACGGAATTCTGGCCTGGCTTGGCGCGGGGGACGATCTGGCGGAGTTCGTGCAAAAGGTCGGGTTGCCGACGGTGGACTTTAGTTTTCGCCGGCCGCAATTGAAGTTTGCGCGCGTGCTCGAAGATCACGCGCATGCAGCAGAGCTGGTGGCCGAGCATTTTCTTTCGCGCGGTCTGACGCATTTTCTCTTTTATAGCGAGGTCAACAATTGGTCGTATGAAGAGCGCGGCCAGGGATTTGTCGATGCCTTGCAACGCGCCGGACATCGCTGCGATTGGCTTCGCTGGCATCAATCGTCCGCTTACCGGACCGACCGCAAGGAATGGCGCACCAAACGCAATTGGCTGGCTGCCGCCATTAAAGCCGCGCCCAAACCGCTCGGTATTTTTGCCGCCAATGACGAGCAGGCATTGAGCGTCCTCGAAACCTGCGAAAGCGCGGGGTTAAGAGTGCCCGAAGAAGTGGCGATAGTTGGCGCCGAAAACAATTTGCTTGCTCCGGACGCGATGCACACGCCGATTTCGAGTGTGGATACAAATCTCGAGACGCTGGGATATCGCGGGGCCGAATTGCTCGATCATCTCATGCAAGGGAAACCTGCGCCGAGAAAGCCGATTCGCGTGCCGGCGCGCGGACTGGTTACGAGGAAGAGCAGCGATCTGCTGGCCATTCAGCATCCGGGCGTGGCGCGGTGCCTGCGCTTTATTTGGGAACACAGCCACGAACCGATCACCGTCAAAGATCTCGTCAGCGTGGCTGCCATGTCGCGCCGCGGATTGCACAAGGCATTTCTCGAAAACCTCGGCCGCCCGCCCGGACGCGAATTGCATCGCGTGCGAATTGAGCAGGCCAAAAAACTGTTGTCGGAATCCGATCACAAAATGGAAGTGCTGGCCGGGTTATGCGGTTACCAAAGCGCCAATAGTTTTTGCATCGCGTTCAAGCAAGCCACTGGCATGTCGCCAAAGCAATTTCGCGATTCGCAAGTGCGCTGACCTGGCGCGGCTTGGCCGCACGCCACAACCGATTCAAGCCGCGTCACCGGCCAATGTTCAGTCCATCGACAGCCATTGCCGGCGCGTTTTCACACCGCGATCGGTCCCGTTTCGGCAAGGGAAGTTTTGCTACTGGATTCTTGCGCGACAGCCACGCCGGGACAGGCCAGGTAATCGCGCGCATTGGCAAAACAAATGTTCCGGATCATCTGGCCGAGCAACGCTTCATCCGCCGGAAGTTCGCCCGATTCCACCTCGCGTCCGATCAGTTGGCACAGGAGACGCCGAAAATATTCATGCCGTGGAAAGGAGAGAAACGATCTTGAATCGGTGACCATGCCGACGAAGCGGGCGAGCAGGCCGAGATTGGACAACGCGTCGAGCTGCCATTGCATTCCATCTTTCTGATCGAGAAACCACCAGGCCGGTCCGAATTGGATTTTTCCAGGAAGACGTCCATCCTGGAAGTTGCCAATCATGGAAGCGAACACGTAGTTGTCGCTGGGGTTGGCATTGTAAAGAATCATCTTTGGCAGCGCATTTTCCTGAAGCAACCGATCGAGGTAACCCGCCAACGCCGCCGCTTGTGGAACATCGCCGATGGAATCGAATCCGGCATCGGGCCCGAGCCGTTTGAACTCTGAAGTGTTGGCGTTGCGGAGCGCGCCAAGGTGCAATTGTTTTGCCCAGCCTTTGGCGGCGTCTAGCCCCGCGAAAAAGAGCATCATGAACCCAAAGAATCCGGCCTGTTCTTCGAGGGAAGCCGGCCGGCGCGCGCGCGCTTTGGCGAACACTTGCGCCGCCGCGTTTTCCGAACAAAAAATGGTTGGGCATTGGTTCAGCCCATGATCCGACAACCGGCATCCCATGGCGTGGAACACCTCGTGCCGCTGCCGCAACGCCTCGAGGAAATCACTCAGGCTCGCAATGTCGATTCCGCTCGCCGCCTGCAATCGATCGACCCATGCATTCCACGCTTCCGTGTTGTGGATGGCCAGCGCACGGTCCGGTCGAAACGCCGGAAACACACGCGTCACCAGGCCTTGTTCGAGCAGCGCACGATGATGCCGCAAATCATCGGTCGGATCGTCGGTGGTGCAAAGGGCGGCAACCCGAAATCGGGTGAGAATGCCTTGCGCGCGGCATTCCGGCGAGGCGAGGATTTCTTTGGTCTGATTCCAGATGCGGCGTGCGCTTGCGGGGTTAAGCAATTCATCGATGCCGAAATAGCGTTGCAATTCGAGATGCGTCCAGTGATAGAGCGGATTGCGCAATGTTTGCGGCACGGTCGCCGACCAGGCCTCGAATTTGGCAAAAGGATCTGCGTCTCCGGAGCAAAACCTTTCCGGCACGCCATTGGCGCGCATGACGCGCCATTTGTAGTGATCGCCATCGAGCCAGATTTCGGAAAGGTTGTTGAACTGGCGATTTTCGGCGATGTCCCGTGGCGAGAGGTGACAATGAAAATCAAAAATGGGCTCGGCGGCGGCAAACTCGTGATAGAACCGGCGCGCGGCGGGTGAATTGAGGAGAAAATTCTCGTGGATAAACTTCATCGATCGGGGAACCTGCGTTGTCCGCTCATGCAATCGACTCCAGCATAAGGAACATTCGCATGGGCGCACGCGCTCTTTTGTGCAGTTTGTGTTGAAAATTCTGCACGTCTCCGACGGCACCCATGCCTCGACAAGGTGCACTCGCTGGCCGGCCATGAATCCCCTGCGGAGTTGTCGGTTCGCGCGTTGCGCGAATTCCTCGCGGGCAGGCGTCTCGATGGGTTTCGACTATCATCGCAAGTCTGCGCCTCCCAGGGGCAATGCTGGTTCAGGCGTGTTGGAAGAATGACGGAGCGTTTTGAACACGGGAACGCGCTGCGGCTTGTAAAGCCGCGCTCCGGAGCGAAGACTGCGACCGCCGGGAGTTTGCACCTTTGCCGATGCTTTAGGCTTTCCCTTGTCGAAAACCTTGTCGAAAACTTTATCGAAAAGATTTTCGATCGAAAAGGCTTGGGAGGAAGTTTTGGACAAAGATGTGATGGCAAAACGTCCAAACTTCAGTGAGCATTTCCTCGCGCCACTTGACAGCCCCCCCTTCGAAAATATAGTTCCCGCAAAATGTCGAACGATATCGCATCGGAATCGGCCGAGGACCCGCCATCCTCATCCCTGAACACGCTCAAAACTTTTCATTCACCTGGCCGGGGCTTTTGGGCCGATGTCCCTGACAAAGACTGGAACGACTGGCGATGGCAGCTCAAACACCGCATCACGACGCTCGATCAACTCGAACGCTTGATGCCGACGCTCACTCCCGAAGAGCGCGCCGGCACGGTGCTGGCCAATTCGAAACTGGCCATGGCCATTACGCCTTACTTTTTCAATTTGATCGATCCGGCGGATGAACTCTGCCCCATCCGGCGGCAGGTCATTCCCCGGCTGGAAGAAACCGAAACGGCGCCGTGGGAAATGACCGATCCGTGCGGTGAAGACAGCCATTCACCGGTTCCCGGCCTGGTGCACCGCTATCCCGACCGCGTCCTTTTCCTCGTCACCGACCGATGCGCCGCCTATTGCCGGTACTGCACGCGTTCGCGCCTGGTCAGCAATGCTTCCGGTTACGATTTCCATCCGGAGTTTGACAAGCAGATTGATTATATCCGCCGCACGCCCAGCGTGCGCGACGTCCTCATCAGCGGCGGTGATCCGCTGCTCTTTAGCGACGACAAACTCGATCATCTGCTCACGCAATTGCGGGCCATTCCGCATGTGGAATTCCTGCGCATCGGATCGCGCATCCCGATTTTCCTCCCGCAACGGATCACCCCCGCGCTTTGCGCCATGCTGCGCAAACATCACCCGCTGTTTCTCAGCATCCACAGCAATCACCCGCGGGAATTGACGACGGAAGTGCGCGAGGCGCTGGCCCGATTGGCCGACGCAGGCATTCCCCTGGGCAATCAATCGGTGCTGTTGCGACACGTCAATGATGACGTGACCACCATGAAAGCGCTGGTGCAAAAGCTGTTGCTCTGCCGCGTGCGGCCTTACTACATCTACCAATGCGACCTCATCGCCGGTTCCGCTCATTTGCGCGCCAGCGTGCGCCAGGGCATTGACATCATGCAGGCGTTGCGCGGGCACACGACCGGTTATGCCGTTCCTCAATATGTGATCGACGCTCCCGGCGGCGGCGGCAAAGTGCCCGTCAATCCCGAGTACGTTCTCAGCCATAACGACGACCGCGTGGTGATCCGCAATTTCGAAGGGAAAATTTTCGAATACCCCGAAGCTCCGGATGGAACCCCGCTGGCCGCTCCGCCAAAAAGCTTCGAGGAACCCGAGCTGGTTTAAGCGCCCCACATGGCTCGCGAATCCACTCAGGCCAAAGCGGCGCGCCTGCAACACATCATCGCCGGCTTGAAAGCCGCCTATCCCGACGCGCATTGCGAACTCCATTACTCGAATCCGCTCGAATTGCTCATCGCCACCATTCTGTCGGCGCAATGCACCGACAAGCAGGTCAATCTGGTGACGACGGATTTATTTCAAAAATACCGATGCGCGCGTGATTACGCGGAGGCGGAACTTCCGGAACTGGAAAAACAAATCCAGCGTCTCGGGTTTTTCCGCAACAAAGCCAAAAGCATCAAAGCCTGCTGCCAGGCTCTCGTCGAACGGCACGGAGGCGAAGTGCCGCGAACCATGGAAGAATTGACGGCGCTGGCCGGTGTTGGACGCAAAACGGCCAACGTCGTTTTGGGTAATGCTTTTGGAATCAATGTGGGCGTGGTCGTGGACACCCATGTCGCCCGCTTGTCGCAACGCCTTGGTCTGACCCGCCACACAGATCCGGAAAAAATCGAAGGAGATCTGATGCGACTGGTGCCGCAGCCCGACTGGACTTTGTTCAGTCACTGGCTGATTTGGCATGGCCGCCGTCGATGCTACGCGCGCAAGCCGGATTGTCCAGGATGCGAGATTCGAGAATTATGTCCGAAAATTGGCGTCATCGCATCAGGCACGCGATCCGTTCGAGCGGCGGCTCGCTAAAAGTATTTTGCACTGCGCCGTGCCGTGAAGTGACGCGCGAAGTCATGAGCTCTTGTCGATAATGTGGTATTGCCTGGAATCGGGATGCGGTGATGCGGCCTGGAACATGGCGTTGGACGAAGCGCTTTTATGGCATGCGGCGCGAACCGGAGTGCCGGTGCTGCGATTCTATGGCTGGACGGAATCAGCCGCGAGTTTTGGTTATTTTCAAAAATACGCCGAGGTCGCCACCTGGACATCGTTGCGTCCTTTGGTGCGCCGTCCGACGGGCGGCGGGCTTGTGCCGCATGACGCCGATTGGACTTACAGCATGACCATTCCGCCAGCGTCGATGTGGTATGAACTTTCCGCGCTGGAGAGTTACCGCCGATTGCATGAATGGATCCGCCGCGCGTTTGCGCAAGTGGCCGTGCCCACCAGGCTCGCGCCTGAACCGCGCAAGGAAGGGCCGGGACGCTGTTTCATCGGCGCGGAAAAACTCGACCTGCTTTGGCAGGATCGAAAAATCGCCGGCGCCGCCCAACGCCGAAATCGTTGCGGTCTTTTGATTCAGGGTTCAATTCAATCACCGCCGCCAGGGATCCACCGCCATCAATGGGAGCAAGCCATGCGGACGGCTGCGGAAGAGGATTTCGAAGTGATCTGGACCCGTTGGGAATTGCCGGTCCACATTCGCCAGACCGCCGAGGAGTTGGCGCGAACGAAATATTCTCAGGCGGCTTACAATCAGCGGCGCTGAGGGTCAGGCGCATCGAGCCGATCGAGAAGTTCGCGCGCGACCGGACGCTGCGGCTGAGCTTTCACCAGCGCTTCGAGCAGTGCGCGGGCTTTTTGCGGTGCGGGCTTGGCCTGCTGCATGGCCAGGGTCAAACAGTGCGCATAAGCCGTCGAGAATTCTGCGCTCGCCTTCGCGCTCTCCAGAAATAACGAGATCGCCTGTTCCTGCCGCCCTTCCGTCTCCGCAACCAGGCCGCGCAAATAAATATCGCGAGCCGTGAGAAATCGTTCGAGAGAGGTTGCGAATTCTTTTCCTGACGCACTCCTCGTGTCGATCAATTCCGTCGCATCACGCGGGCGCAGCGCTTCGAGCAAGGTTATTAAGCGCCCGTAACTCGAAGCCGCCGGTCCATAAACAAAATCCGGCGCGCGAAACATCACGATCGGCCAGTCATCCGTATTCAAAGGAACGCCGGCAGAAAATCCGCTCAACGCTTCCGGCCCGCCGAGATACGTTCCAAACAAGTGCCACGGATCCGCAAGCGTCACCGATTTCAAATCCTGCTCGAGCGTCTCGGATTGCACGCGTTGCGCCAGCCAATCCGCCGGAAACTTTGAGGTCGGCTCGAGCGCAATCAGCCCCAGCACCGGCGTGTCCACGTTCCATCGCAGGAGAAAGGCGCGCGTTTGCGGAAAGACTTCGAGAAATGTGCGCACAATCACGCGCACCATCGCTTCGTCCAGTTGATACAACGGCAACCATTGACAAACTACTCCGCCGGCCTCAAGGCGGTCTTTGAATGCGCGAAAATGCTCGACCGTGTAAAGCGTGCCGGCCCCATCGCGCGCCGGGTGAAACAGATCCGCCACAATCACATCGTAACGATGCGGAGTTCGGCGGATAAACCGCCGCGCATCGGCCACATGAATTTGAATCTTTGGATTGGGCAGCCGATTTTCCGGTGAAAAATAATTCGTGACTTCGACCACTTCGGGGACGAGTTCAACTCCTTCCGCCAGCAGTTCCGGGTGCGTGGCCGATCCCCCGAGAGAAATGCCCGTCCCCATGCCGAGAAACAAGGCGCGCCGCGGATCTTTGTGCAGCAGCAAAGGAAGATGCGCATGACGGCGGGCCGCGCCAGCCGCGCCCGTGCCGCCCATGACAAATCGGTTGTTCACCAGCAAACTGCGGTTGGCATCGAAATGCCGCACCACCGCGACCGATTCCATGACCCCTTCTTTGAACGCGAGGATTTGGCCGCGAGGCGGCGCTTCCACGAGCCGAAGGTGGCTCGGGAAAAGAATGACTCCGGCAGCCGCGGCCACCGCAATGCCGATGGGCCACGGCCGCACTGATGGAAACAGCGCCACGTAACCCGCCGCGATCAGAACCAAAGTCCATTTTGCGCCAAGGTTCGGAAGCAGGATCAGGCCGGCAACCGCCGGTGCCAGCGCGCTCCCGATGGTGTTCAATCCTAAAGCCCGTCCAATCCGGCCGTGCGTCTGCCGGATCTTTTGCAGCAAAAGACTCAACATCGCCCCCATGAGCAAGGCAGGCACCGCGAAAATGGCAGCGGCAATGGCCAGTTCCACGGCAATGGAAGCAAGCAATGAAGATGGGAGCGTTCGCCGAAGCGCTGCATAAATTGGCGGCGCTTTCAGGAGCGCCCATCCTCCGGCAATGCACGCGAAAGCAGTGCACGCCAGCAAAAGGCTCAACAGGTTTTCAGCGGAAACAGTTCGCAGCAGGCGTTGGTACAATGCCGCGCCGATCGCTGTGGCGAGCAAAAAAACAATCAACGCCGAGGCATAAGAGTAAATGGTGTTTTCGAACACTTGCGCCAGCACTCGAATGCCGAGCACTTCATATCCAATTCCCAGCAGGCCCGTGAAAAGAATCGTGATAAACCAGCGCTTGCTCGGCGCGACGGCGCTCGACTCAACGCGCTTGTCGGAAAAATGGTTCTCTGAAGGCGGACGATATTTCCTTTGTAGCGCGAGTGCGGCCAGGCCGCACGCGATGTTGAGCAACGCCACCGCAATCATCGTCTGGCGAAAGCCAAGCGCGGGCATCACCCAAAAGGTCGCTGCCAGCACACCGACGACCGCGCCGAACGTGTTGGCGGCATACAACGCGCCGATGCAATGCTCGCGCTCGAAGCAAGGGGCGATAAACCGTTCCATGGCGGGAAAAGTCGCGCCCATGGCGAAAGTTGCCGGCAGCAAAAGCAGAAACGGCAAACCGAATGCAATCAGCCAATGCCGGGCGAAAGAAGCCTCGAGTCCAATCCAGCTCAGCACAATTTCGTTTGCCCACGGAATCAACGGAGCGAGGCACAAACTCCAAACTCCGATGATGATTTCCAGGCCGCCGTACCACTGGCCGGGAATGGGACTTCGCTGAATGCGCTCATCCAAAATCCATGCGCCGAGGGCCAGGCCGCCGAACAAAGCCGCGAGCACCGCCAGCACACTAGGCAATTCATGACCGAGCCCGAGTGCGAATTGACGCGACCAAACCATTTGACAAGCCAGACCGCACGCACCCGATGCCATGAAGAGAATCAAAGCAATCCTACGAACGGCACGGATGGAACTGACCTTCGTGATCACAATGGCCGAAACCGTAATTGTGCGTTTGGCGCGGAGCAAGTTTGCCGTGCAGGCATTCGCATCGAAGTTATCGCCCGTCCAAAAGCATCGGATTGACCGGCGCCCATTTTGGAGTGCGGCGGCAAAGCGTCAGCGCGACACCGCTTTGGCCGATGCGACGGGCGTTGGAAGTTCGAGGCGCGTGGAGCCGAGGCCAAAGCGCCGTCGTCACTTCGTTCTGCCGGCGCACTCCAAACGCGTCGGATTGACCTGGCGCCTCTTTTGGAGTGCGGTGGCAAAGCGTGAGCGCGGCACCGCTTTGGCCGATGCGACGGGCGCTGGCAGTTCGACGTGCGTCGAGCCGAGGCCAAAGCGCCGTCGTCACTTCGTTCTGCCGGCGCACTCCAAACGCGTCGGGTTGACCGGCGCCCCTTTTGGAGCGCGGTGGCAAAGCGATAGCGCGGCACCGCTTTGGCCGATGCGACGGGCGTTGGAAGTTCGAGGCGCGTCGAGCCGAGGCCAAAGCGCCGTCGTCACTTCGTTCTGCCGGCGCACTCGAAACGCGTCGGGTTGGCCGGCGCCTCTTTTGGAGTGCGGTGGCAAAGCGATAGCGCGACACCGCTTTGGCCGATGCGACGGGCGCTGGCAGTTCGACGTGCGTCGAGCCGAGGCCAAAGCGCCGTCGTCACTTCGTTCTGCCGGCGCACTCCAAATGCGTCGGGGTGACCGGCACCCCTTTTGGAGTGCGG
>JBFMDG010000085.1:0-15440 GCA_040754135.1 Verrucomicrobiota bacterium | reverse complement strand
GGCGAGCCAAAGAATGGGGAGCCCAAACCTGCCGAGGGCGGACGCGTCGGAATTGACCTCAAGAAAAAATATTGATTGAGATGGGGTCAGTTGGCCGTTACTTATCTACGCACATGAAATTCTTCTTTCGAGCCTGCTCGTTGTACTTGCCGCTGCTGGTCGCAGTTGGCCTTCCTTTTCTTGCCGGATGTCAAACGCTCGATTCCGGTTCCGGAGGCACTCAAAGCGCTTCCAGTCAATCTTCGACCAATACCTACGCCACTCCAACCCACATGCCGGCTGGAACATCGGAATTGCTGCGCGTCGGCGATATCGTCTCGATCGCTTTTGCCGGTGTCGTTGCTCCTCCCGTGGAAACGGGCAAACATGATGAGCGCATCAAAGAAGATGGCACCATCACGTTGCCCTACATTGGATCCGTTCAGGCCGCCGGCAAAACGAGGGGCCAATTGGAAAAGGATATTCACGATAAATACGTGCCGACCTTTTACAAGCGGTTGACCGTCACCATTGCCACAGAAGGCCGGTTTTTCTTTGTTTCCGGCCAGGTGAAAAACGAAAGCCGGATTCAATATCTGGGTGAAACCACGGTGCTGAAAGCCATTGCGGCCGCGGGCGGCTTCACCGATTTCGCGCAGAAGAAAAAGGTCGAGTTGACCCGCGTCAACGGACAGAAATTCAAGGTCAACGCCATCAAAGCTATCGAAAAACCGGAGTTAGACCTGCCGGTTTATCCTGGGGACAAGATCTTCGTCCCGCGACGCTGGTTCTGATGGTTCAATTTCAAATGCTTGGCGGGCAGGCGAAGGGGAGCATCGCAAATGCCGCTGAGTTTCCTTGGGTCATTGGCCGCGCCGCGGATGCTGATTGGAGGATTGAAGCTCCCGGGGTTTGGAACCATCACTTGCAAATTCTCTTCGATCGAAAGGAAGGTTTTCGAGTCGAGACGCTGCAGGAAGGCCAACTGCACGTGAACGGTCAACCGGTTCAGCGGAGCCAATTGCGAAATGGTGATGTGCTCGAATTCGGCTCGATCAAAATTCAATTCTGGCTCGCGCAAGTGCCCCAAAAAAATCTGCGTCCGCGTGAAGTCCTGACATGGCTGGCCTTGGCGTTTCTCGCGCTGTTTCAAGTGGCCTTGGTCTATTCATTGATTCGCTGATTTTCCATGGCTTGCGCGGCTGTCTCGCTGTGGTGGTTAAGGTTTGCCATTTGAGATTGCGGCGTCGTAAATCCGGCCGGTTTCCTCGGCGCATTTGTCCCAAGTATGACGCAGCGCGGTTTCGCGAGCATTCAGGCCCAGACGCGCAGCGAATTCGCGATCTGCTCTCAATCGTTGCAGGGCGGCGCTAATCGTCTCCCGATTCTGTGGGTCGCAGGTCAGGCCATTCTGGCCGGCGATGATCCACTCCGCCGCTCCGATGTTTTGTCCGACGATCACCGGCAACCCGGTCGCCATAGCCTCTGCAACCACCAAGCCGAAGGCATCATAATCGGAGGGGTAGATAAACACATCCGCTGCCTGGTAAATCGGGGCAAGTTCGTTGCTTGGACCGCAAAACTGAATGCGATCAGCCACACCGAGTTTGAGTGCGCGTTGGCGGAACGTGTCAAGGTGCGAGCGGGATATGACCAGAAGCTTTGCGTCCGGAAATCGCGGCAATTGCTCGATCACTTTATCCAAGCCCTTGATGGCTTCCCCCACGAACAGCCAGACCCAATCTGCTTTTGATAATGGCAGACTTTTGCGCTGCGCTGCCTTTTCTGAGGAGTCTTCAACCGGCCTGAATTGAGTCGTGTCGATTCCGTGATAAATGACCGAGACTGAACCGCGCCACGCATAATGCGCAGTGATTTCATCCGCAACACGCTTTGAGATTGCGATGAGATGTCGTGCCTGGCGTTGGTGGTAAAACTTCCTTTCGAGAGCGCCGGCAATCATCGCAAAAACCCGATGTCGTCCTTCCAACGGAGTCTGTTTGAGCCGGGCGGCATTGCAAACGTGCGCCGTGATGACATCGGCATTCCAACAGGTCAGTCCCTGGGCATGGATCAGGTCGTAGCGTTCTCGGCGCAACCGCTTTTCCGATGCCCAGAGGAAGGTGAGCACGGTGAGCATCGCCGATTTGCGCCACGCGGGAACCTGTCGAAAAGCGAGATTTGATTGCGCGGGGGCCGCAAAGCGGTTGGCCCAGACATCGATGTGATGTTGTGGGGCCAATCGCTTCGATATTTCATAACAGTATCGCCCGTGACCGATCGCCCGATCGAAATCGTGGACGACAAGGGCGATTCTCATAGCCATCGGCTGCGGCGTTTGGGCCGGGGCGCCACTGTGGGGAGTGGCGGCGAAGGCTCCTTGATTTTGCGGCGTGTCGAACGAAACAGAAATCGCTTCTTTGGAAGTGGATCTGAATCTGGATCTGGCGTCGATTGGTTGAAAGCTTCACTGCGGTGTTCCTCGGAAAGTTTTTGCAGTGTCCCGAGGAAGAACCAGGTGAGCGCGCCCATCGGAATGCCGACGAACGGCGAGCCGCTGGGAAAGGTTCCGAGCGCCATCACAAAACATGCGGCGCTGGCCAGAGCGACGGAACCCGCATTCGATTCGCGCACTTCCACCAATGACTGGTAACTTAGTTTTGAGGCGTGCCAAATGACCGCGCCGAAGAAAATCAATCCCGGAATGCCGAGCTCGATCATCAATCTTCCCAGATCTCCGTCCACCGAAACGTAATCGTTAAAACCTGTCCGTCCCAACAGGAAGAATGGCACATATCCGGTTCGACCCAATCCGCCGCCGAGCCAGTTCTCGGCCATAAATTCCAGGCCTCCCGAAGTGGGAATCCAACTGCGCGCGAAAATGCTTTCCAAGTCCGCCAGGGTTCCGAATCGTTGCAATACGGCTCCTTCGGTGGCTCCACCCGCCAGCTTGAAAGCGAGGAGAATCAATCCGGGAACAATGACGTAATTTTGAAAATTGCGGCGAAACCATGCGATCACGAGAAAACCCATGGCCAGCGAAACGAGGGAAGTGCGTGCTCCGCTCAACAGCATGCCATAAGCAATCGGGATCATGGCGCCAATGAGAAGATACCTTTCCATCTTGCGCGCGCGCGGTTCGGTCAAAAGCACGGTGGCGAAGATCAACACATAGGCCATCGTGCTGCCAAAGGCGCCCGAAGAAATGAATGTCGAAAAAACACGCAGATGCGATTTTCCTTCTTCTGAAATGTAGCGTTGAAATTTATAACGCTCGGCAAAATACGGATCTTCCCGTGCCATGCGTTCGATTTCCTCGGGCGATTGTTGCAAGCCGTATAGGGCGGTTACCACTCCGCAAAGAATCAGGCAATAAAAGTAGCCTTTCACCTGAGCGATGTTGCGCGTCATGTGATAACCCAGGCAGAAAACGAGCATCGAGAAACACCAGCTTCGCAGTGCGGAAAGCGCCACCAACGTCGGAGGCATGGTCTCGAGGGCAAATGATGGAAGGATGTAAATAAAACAGAGGGCGAAGAACGCTTTGATAGCCCCACCCACCTTGCCTCGAGGAAAAAAATCTTCGCCCTGCTTCAGTCGAAGAAAAACCAAAGCGAGTGCTAAAAACAAAAAGAAATCAAACAGAAAGGTCGTGGCCGGGTGCCGGAACTTGAGCTTGAGCCACCCATGAAAGAATCCAATGATGATGGCCATCAACACCACGCTGTTCAGCAGCGCATCCACCTTGAGCAGCGCCACGATTTTTTCCGTCAACGTCAGCTCGCTTTGGACGTTGCCTTCGGAATCGATCGGAGGGATTTGGATGCCACGCTTCATTCGTCACAAACCGACTACGATTTTCCATCGTGGCAATCGTTTTTCAATCCACGAACTGATGACGAGCGGCGCCGCCATTCCACCAAAGAACATGAGAAACGCCGTCGGCCAAAAGCTCAGCCCAAGAAATGTTCCCGCGACAATTTTGAAAAAAATCTGTGGAAACCACGAGAGCAGATAGATCGGGTACGATTTCCCGGACCAAAGGGTGAACGGGCGCAGGCCCCGAGATTCGAGATAATTCGCCCCGGAAAAGGAAAACAGAATTCCAGCGGTTCCGAGCGCGAGAAACTTTGCGGGATGATGGGGAGCGTTTTGCCAGACCACAACCAGCAGGAGCAGAAATCCAATCACGAACTTCAACTGGCCGAGATGCCTTAAATGCCTGCGCATCGACCACGCCAACATACCGGCCCAGAAATAAATCGGGTATTTCAGCACGCCTTGATAATTGAAAAGATCAGTCCATTGCGTGTCGAAAAAATACCAGTAGGTGCCCGCCAGGATGACTCCAGTCAGGAAATGAATCGACCTGGTTGTTCGCAAAACCAGGCGGCGCAAAATGGGCGCCAGGAGAAAAATTCCAAACAGCGTCGGCAAAAACCAAAAATAAATGATCGTGTTGAGCCACGGGTAAGCCAGCGAAGTCAGGTACGATTCCAACGTAAATTCCAATGGCCGTTTTGCATATTGAGCCATCAGAGCTTTTACGGGAAATGCCAATGAGCTGATCACCAGATACGGCAACAGCAATCGGCGCGCTTTCTGTCGCACCAAATCTCGATAATCCAAAGCCGCTTCGGGAGGATGCGTGTGCATGAACAAAAAGCCCGAAATGAAAAAGAACAACGGCATGTGAAATGTGTAGATCACTTCCACAAGCTTTACCAAACCAAGTTGCGCCCAGCCTTTGGCCGTCATGTCAGGAATCGAATGCCCCAGCACGACCAAGAGAATTCCCCAACACGCCAGCGTATCGATTTCGTGGAGCGTCTCCCGGGGCCTCTGGACCCATGCCTGTTGCTGGGGGTTTGATGCGACCTTCATGGCACACGACCCTTTGCAACACACATCACTGGTTTGAAATAAAGTCTATTGCCAATTCCTTTGGCGATTCGAGTATCTCGATGCCGGAAGCTGATGTCGCTCCAATTGAGGTACAGGCTCTTAGCGAAAAGATTCACTTTGTTTGGTGCAGACCGTGATCGAGGGCAGCCGAGCCATTTGGGTCCATTCGTCCCGGAAGAAATTCCAACGCCGCTTCCCAATGATATGTCAACGCCAGCATGCCGGAATACTGCCACAGGAATGGCTTGCAGAGAACGAGAAAGTTCAGTCCAAACCCGAAAGGCCGCGTTCTCGCCGAGGCCACGGAGCTTATTAAGGTCGAGCTGATAGTTTCAAGGTCTGGAGCATTTTAGCCGCAACGATTCTCCAGTCATAAACTGTTTTGGCGCGCTCTCTGGCGGCTTCTCCAAGGCGCCTGCGGAATTCTGGTTGTGAGCAGAGTGATCCGATCCCTTGCAATAACGGCGCCGGTCCCGGCAACACCAGGACGCCGCATTTTCCATGGTCGAGGTCCACGCAGTTCTCGCCGATGGCTGTGGCCACGCAGGCACGCGCCATGGCCATGTATTGCTTGAGCTTGGTTTCCGATCGGGCCTGGGAGTGAAATCCAGGTTCCAGCGTGTCAATACAAAGATCCATGGCCGCGATGCAATCAGGAACCCAGTCCTCCTCGACAAACCCAGTAAAGGTAAACCGATCGGTCAAATTCAATTCGCGCACTCGTTCTTGGAATAACGGCAGCGCTGGCCCGGCGCCGACGATGAGGAAATGCACTTCAGTTTGGCGCGCGAGTTCGGGGGCAATCTCAACGAGCAGTTCGCCCGCAAATCGTCCTTCCCAGGTCCCGAGGTAACCCAGGTAGCCGACGACTGTTTTGGCTGGCAGACGGAAGCGCTCGCGCACTCTGGCTGGATTCGCGCGGTTCGGATCGAATCGTTCGCAATCGACTCCCACCGGCAAATAGTGAACGCTTGCCTCGCGTCCTGGACGAAGACGCCGCGCCACTTCCACCTGAATGTGACTGACCGCGAATACAAAATTGGCGTGGCGAACGTTTTGGTAGCGCAACCATTGAACCCATTGCTTGATGCGCGGGGGGCGTTCCGCCCAATTCCAGGGGCAATCATACCAATAGAGAATCGACCGGGCACGCCACCGTCGCAGGTCAGCCATGCCGTCATTGCCATAAAGCACGAAATCGGTGTTTGGCTGACGGAACCACGGAATGAGGTAATTGTAAGCCCATCGAGAAAAGTGTTGTGCAAGGCGCGACTGGGCGTACTCGGGGACGGGCAAGAGAACAGGCGAGATTGAGGGTTGGAGAAATCGGACGAGTTGAGCTGTTTGAAATGTGGTCGAGAACTTTCCTGGTTGCCCGCAGAGCACGGCCATGGTTGGTGTTTTCATGACGTGCGGCGCTTCCAGCCGTTGCTCCAAGCAGAAAAGATGTGCGGCAGCCATTCCGATCGATTTATCGAGGATGGAATCATAAGCAGCGCCGAGCCACAACCCGGAGCAGATCGGATTTCAGCATGACCTCCGGTTCAAGCCGGGTTCCGGCGGTCGAGAAGAAATGAAACCCGCGATCCTCGATCCAGCGCAACAATGCGGCGGGATTCCGCTGGCGTTCTCGAACAAGCCGATGGTGCAGTTCGAGAAAGAGGATCGGCGCAGGCTCAATCGACAAGAGGCGCGTCGCTCCAGCGAGAGCTGCTTCCTCGAATCCTTCGACATCAATTTTGATGTGAGTTGGCTTGGCCTGGAACCGATCCATGAGTTCATCGAGCGTCAAAGTCTGAACTTGCATAACCTCGGATTGCTCCGCTTGGTGAGCCGGAATGAAGTAGCCGGCCGCCTGAACCCCGATCGACACCATCGGTTCGTATCCGGAGTGATCGGAAACAGCGGCCTCGATAATGTCCCAATTGGAAATCCCGTTGAGCCGGCGCATCACTGACATCATTCGCACGGCCATGGGCGAAGGATCAACCGCCACCGCGCGCGCTGTCGCACCCCCGAACCGAAGAGCGGCCATGCTGAACAAGCCAAAATGAGCGCCGATATCAAAGAAAACCATGCCGGAGCGGCAATGTTGAATAAATGAATCGAATTCGGCGATTTGGTCTGGATCAAAAACCTGCGCGCGATACGCGGTGCGAAGCGCCGCGGGATGGCACCGCAATTTAAAGCCGGGACGCAGCTCGACCAAAGGATTGAGGCCGAGGCGAAAGCGGAGTTCATCCAGACCCCAATGGAGAGAAGTGATGGGTGAACGTAGCCAGTTGCGAATCGGCCTGGGAATCGTGGCACGCGCCAGTTTTTGCAAAGGATTCATGCGCGAACGAGAGGCGTTAGAATTTCGTGGAGTTGCCTCATCTGAGTGAGAGGATCGCACAACGCCTTGGCTCGCTGTGGGCCGCGCGACCCGAGAGTGAGGCGCAACTCGGAATTCGTGATCAGCTGCCGCAACGCGTTCGCCCATTGACTTTGATCATCCGGTGCCACGAGAACACCGCAAGAAGCATCCACGATTTCAACGGCGCCGCCAAAAGCGGTTGTGACCACCGGCAGCCGGGAATTCAAAGCTTCCACAAACACGATTCCAAACGGTTCCGGCTCTGTATTGGGCTGGCAAAACACATCCGCGGCGGCCAGGAGTCGAGGCACGTCCGAGCGGGCGCCAGTGAAGCGAACCCGCCGAGTGAGTTGAAGTTGTTGCGTGGTGTTTTGCAATCGTTCGAAATAGCGTCTCTCTTGCGGAGTTTGCGCTCCGCCCACAATCCAGCAGGTCCAGTTCGGCATCACGAGCAATTCCTGCAATGCGAGCAGGAGTTGAAGGTGCCCCTTCCAGGCTTCCATGCGACTGACCTGAATGATCACCACGGAATCATGCGGAGTCGAAAGCTCGTCGCGCAGGGCGCATCGATCGGACCACTGGAGTTGTTGCGATTTCAACTCGACCGGACTGTAGCAAATTCGCGTTTGAATTTGGGGGAACAACTTTGCCGCGGTGGCATCCGTGCTTCGGCTGACTGAAATCACCAGGTCCGGCTGGCATCGGCGCGCTAATTGATCGAGCCAGGACTTGCCCGAAGCGTAGTGATGCAACCAAAACACGACCGGTTTAGGCCGCCACATTGCGCGCAAAGCAGGGCCAAAGAGCGCGAGCGACCAGGTGGAGTGCGTTGCGATCAAGTCGAAGTTTTCCCGCCGCAAGAGCTCCTTCAGCCGCGATCGAACGCGCAGAACGGCCAGGGGGTTTCGCATCTGGACTGGACCGAGCAAATGCACCTCTGCGTTGGCCGCTTTCAATTCTGTTTCGAGGCGCCCATCGAAACAAAGGGCAAAGGTTGATTTTAAATCGGGATAAGATGCGGTTTGCTTGGCGAGCGCGACCAGCAATGTTTCCACGCCGCCAAAGAGGTTGCCGCTATGAAGGTGCAAAATGCGCATGGGCTTGGGTTCCGGCCCAGGTTTCATCAGTGGCTCGGAGGATGGAACCGCGCTTGCGCCGTCGGGCGCGCGTCCCCGTGCGGCATTGGTTTTTCGAGTTGGTATAGGTCACCTGAAAAGCCGAAGGACTTTCCTTGCCAAATCAATTTTGCCTGACGACGCCAAGGTTCGTGAGAGGCGTAGGAGAGATTGCAAAAGCGTTCGATGGAATGTTTCCATTGCTCCTCCGGTCTTTCGAGCAATCCAAAAAAGTACACGCGCCCTCCGGCTGCCCAGGCGGATTCTATCAATCGGGAAATTCCGGCAACATCCTGAGGTCCGCCGCGCAATAAGGGGCAGACCAATCGGGTTGGATTCTTCACCTCATAAAGGCGGCCATGATCCCATCCATCTGAAATCAGCAAATCGCGGTTTGTTACAGAGCGTTCGAGGTGCCGCAGGGCGACTACCTGAGGATGATCCGGGGAGGAGTATTTCCGAAATACCCCATTAACATTCGCGCAAGACACAATAACAATGATCAGGCAAAGCAAGGAAGGAAACCGAGGATTGTTTGCCTGGATCATTCCAATGAAAATAATGAGCGTGCAAAGCGGCATTAACCAAAGTTTGTAGTAATACGGCTCCCAATAAAACGGCGGAAAAAGGCTCGCCACGAGCATTAGCAACACCGCGCGCAGTTCACGATCAGAGCGGAGTAATGGCCAGCCTTTCCATAAAATTAAAGTGAGAAAAAAAACGAAGCTGAATGCCTGGCTGAACACGGAAAGCAAATCCGGCCAAGGGAGCAAGCCGATGCCTTGTTTCCATCCCGGCCAAACCTCAGGAACCGTGATGGGCGTGACTGCATTCGTCAGGCCGATGGCGAGGGCTGGAATGCGTTCCCATTTCCAGACCCCCCAAACGCCACCTCCGGCGAGCCCAAATACATAATGAAAAGCGTCGGAAAATCCCGCTGAACCTGCTGCGAACGCTGCGCCGAAGAAAAGGAGAGTTCCCGAAATGAGGGCTGTGGCCAACCACAAGCGCAGGGCGGATTTGACGTCGATGATCATTAACAGCAATCCAAATCCGCCGAGCGCAAAACTCTGATAGCTGGCCACGCTTAAGGCAAAAGCTGCTCCGGACAACGCCATTCGCCAGGGCGAGATCGGTTTAAGCAAAAGGCGCCAGCTCAAAAGGAACCAGGTCAGTCCAACCATCGGCTCCGTTGTGTGAGTGGCATGATAAAAAAAAGCGGCCGAAATTCCGAGCAACGTTGCGCAACAGATCGCAGATTTGATTTGCCCGGTCTTGCGGTAGATCAAATCAACCACCAATGCCACCGAAATGGCGGCAGCGAGAGAGTTCATTAGTGCCAGCCAAAACATGCGGTCCGAGAACTGCGATCCGGAAAATGCCGAGACAAGATTCCACCAGGCCCAATACCACATGGGGGTGAGGGCATGATTGTTGCCCGAGGCGGTGGGCCCCGATTGGTTCCAGATCACATAGCTCAAGCCATCAGCATCGTAATGAAGAGAGGGCCAAAGGAGATAGGTGGCGAGCACAAGTCCGGGGGCTAGGCCCAAGCGCGCAAATATCAGCGGAAGGGATGATTTGATTTGCTTGTTCGCATTCACGGAGAAGTGGGGCTGGTCAAGCATCTTCAATCACATCGCGCTGCGAATCCAATTTGCCAGTTTCGCGCTATTTGTCGCCAGATCAAAATGGCGGGCAATTTGATCTCTGCCTTGCTTCGTCAATCCTGTTGTGGTCTCTCGATTTTCAAGGACAAATCGAATGGCCCGGGACAACGAGCTGTCGTCCACGTTATCGAGCAGGATGCCAGCGGCGCCGTTTGCGAGAATAAATCGCGCGGCGCCCACATCCGCAGAAATGACCGGCACGCCAAAGGCCAGCGCTTCCAAAAGCACGATCCCGAAAGTTTCGAGCCGGGAGGGAAAGACGAACAAATCGGCTTCCTCCCACACTTTTTTCCAGGCCGGTTCCTGAGGACGCAAGTTCCGATGAATTACCACGCCGGGTTCTAAGGGAACTTCGGATTGCGTCATGATGTGCAACTCACAACTGGAGGAAAAATGTTTCCGAAAACAACTCAGCGTCAGGTGACCGCCTTTGCGTCGAAAATCTCCTCCCACAAATAGAATCTTTGGCCGCACTGATCTTTCTCGCGGACGGATTGCATCGGGCGGCAAGGAAATTGATGGAGGGAGAATCCGTATTTTTTCAGGAGAAAAACCGTAGTGCCCGCACAAAGATTGAGCAACGGGTTCAGACCAGGGAAATAGCATTCGACTTTGCCGAAAGATTGCCTGCTCGCGTTGGCGCAGCCAGCGGATCGTGATTGGCAAAAAGAAGCGGCTGGCCAAATTGGGCGCAAACCAGCCGCTGCGCGCCAGTTGCTCGAAAGTGGCATCCAGGCAAAGAAATAGCGGTTGATCGCAATCGCCGAGTTCCAATGCCACGCTTTGCGTGTTGGCCACGATTGCGTCAATGTGTTTCCGCGCAGTCAACTCGCGCAACAAAGCGCGCGCGTGCCGGCTCACCACCTTTCGCCAGCGGGCGACATGAAAATCGAGCCCCCATTTTCTAAGTCCGCGGAGGGTGAAATCGGCTTTGGCCGCGAGTGCAGGCGGCAGCGGCGTAACGTCGAGCAAATGCGGTTGAACACCGAGATCGGGATGGGCTTCGAATTCCCGGGTGAACGCCGGGAGATAGGAAGCGTGACCCAAGGTGTTTTCGTTAATGAACGCGACTTGCACGATCGAATCGGCCAGAGAACCCGGCGCTGAATCCCGCCGAACGAGCGTCGAGCCTAGCGCACAAGTTCTCGATGGCAAGGCGGATTGCTTTGTTGCCCCGGCGCGGCGTGTTGCGCCGAGCGCTTGACAGTGGAGCGTTGGCTTTTGTCACAGGGTTTGAAGGGCGCGGATTTTTTGGAAGGCGTTCCGAATTTCCGCGCAGATCCTGGCGGGAGCATAACGCGCCATGGCGAGCTCGCGAGCGCGAGCTGATAATTCTTTTCGCAACGCTGGCCTGGCTTTCAATTCACTCAACGCGCGCGTGGCCTCCTCCAGGTTCTCCATCGAAACGGGGAGCGAAGCGTTTACGAGAAGCCACGTTTTGACCTTGTCCTGATGATGAACGATGGGCAGGCCGCTGGCCAGCGCTTCGAGCAACGCAATCGAAAATGGTTCCTCGAGTGCGGCCAGACCGTAAGCATCCGCGAGTTGGTAAACGGACGGCATTTCCGCACGATCCACCGGTCCAAGAAATTTCATTCGGTTCCCCAGACGGCGGCTGGCCAGCGCCTTGATCTCCTCCGCGCCCTCTTCTTCGGCGCCGACCGAAAGCAGCCGCGACTCGTCATTCATTCGAGCCACCGTTTCGATCAAGAAGTCGAGACGCTTGTGACTTGTGGTTCCTACCGGGCCGACGTTGAGAACGACGAACTCTGATTCACTCAAGTTGAAGCGGTGTCGCAAAGCAACGCGCGTTTCCGGGGTTGCAGGCTTGAAACGCTGCACGTCCACGAAATGAGGCGCTACAAAAAAGTGATCGAGGTCTTTCCCGGGAAGCGCCGCGCGGGCTTCATCGAGGTAAACCGGCGTGAGCAAATGAACGCCATCGAAATGAAAGCACCAATTGGGAGAAAGCCGCATTCCATTCATGAACACCACACGCGCGCCGTGCCAGCGCTTGAATTTTTTCAAGTGCCACGCCAGCGCCGGATCACCGCAGTAGGCGAGCGCGATCTGGCGCTTCTTTAAATTCAACAGCGTCGCCGGCAAGATCGAGAGCTGTTCGATCAAATAACGGCGATCCCAGCTTGCGCCCCGCAGCACGGCGGCGTCGCGATGACAGGCATGCAGCCGAACCCGCGCGCACGGCGCATCCGGTGGCGGGCCTCCGCTCCACAATTCGATCTCGGAAGAAACCGCCCAGTGCGAGGCCAATTCGAGCATCCAAATCTCGACCCCGCGCTTCACGCGGCCCAAGCCGGACGAAATGAAGGCATAGGCGGCACGGGTTGGATGGCTGGGAGGCACGGGAATTTGTTTTGCGAATTTCAGGAGGCGCAGTTTCTCAGTTTTACTTGGGGATTCTAACCGCATCCACACAGACACCGCCAGCCAAGTTGCGACAGTTTGGTTTTCGCGCGTTGAGGATTGACCGTAGCCAGGTAACTCGGAACTTCTGTGTCATGCAATCCAGGCTGGCGGTGTCCTGCCGATTCCAACCGCAAACCGAATCGGGAGGAGTTAAGTCCAAACAGCTCGTAACCCAAGGATCGAAGTTGTTCAGTGACCGGTGATGGGTAAGGGTGCGATTCTTCAAAAATGATATCCCGAACGCGCCGTTTTTTCAGAAGCCGATCGGCCCCGAGCAACACTTCGCGTTCAAATCCTTCCACGTCAATTTTTAGCACTCCAATCGGTGGATCATCTTGAAAGAATTCATCGAGCGTAGTTACGGGGGTCTGAATGGGCACAGCTTGGCTTCCGGGAATTCGTCGCAAACTGGCCAGGCCGCGATTGCACTCTTCCTGGGAAGGGAGGTGCAGGATGGCGGTGCCGGACTGGGAGCCGAGGGCAATTTGAACGGCGCGAACTTCGGCAATTGCGCCATGTTCTTGCCATAACAAAGTATTCGCTTTCAAATCCTGAAACACTTCGGGAAAGGGTTCCATCGCTACTACCACACCGGACGAACCAGCGCGCCGCGCCAGAATGCTCGTGATGTAACCAATGTTTGCTCCCACATCAACGGCCAGCTCGTTTGGCTCTGTCAATCGCCAGATCGTCTCGGAGACAACTAAATCGAAAACCCCGCGCAACCAGATATGGCATCCGATCGTTTCGTGCGGTCTGATTCTCAACGGGAGCCGCCAGGGCAGCCAGACCGTCTCAATCAACGCTGGTTTCTGCCACCACTCGCGCGCCAGCCGATGGAAAATTTGCCTTGGATTGAACAAAAACTCAGGAGCCAAAAGATTGATGAGCTTCATACTTCAGGAAGAAAGAGATCTAAAGTTCTGACTGGGGAAAGAGGACTTGGAAAGCGCATGAGCAGGAGTTGACCACTTTCAGAGATCAGGCCAGTCGTATTGAGGCGCAAGCCTCCTATAAAAATCCAGCCCGCGCCTCGCCACGCGATCCCAAGTGTACCGTTTCTCGACGCGCATTCGAGCGGCACGGCCCATTTCCGCAGCCATTTCAGGATTGCGTAGAAACTGGCGTATCGGCTCCCGCAAGGCGGTGAGATCATGCGGCGGAACGATCACGCCTGTTTTACCTTCCTCGACGAGTTCGGGAAGACTCGCGGTGCGCGTGACCAAGATCGGTTTAGCGAAGGCCATCGCTTCGAGTGCCGCCAGGCCGCACAATTCGGTTTTGTCCCACATCGGGTTGGGGCCGGGGAGCGATGGCTGCACCACCACGTTCGCGCCCATCATCTGCCGGCGTAATTCCGCGTCGTCTGCAGCCAGGAAAAACTCCACTTTTTTGCCACGAGCCGCGGCCCGCAATTGCTCGAGGTAGGCCGGATCATACGGGCGCCCCACGATGTGCAGGGCCATATCGGCATCGAGCGATTCGATGAGCGGCAGGACCCCTTTATGAGGAAGCAAGCGGCCGACAAACAAAGCATATCCACGGGGCTGGGCTTCGCTCGGTTGCATCTCCGGCAGATGCGCGCCGCCGCCAAGCACCGACACTGGTATTTGCCAATCGGCGAAGAAGCGTGCGGCGTACTCTGAAACCACTCCCACTCCGTGCGCGAGGCGATTGAGGTCCAGTTTCCGATGC
Source organism: Verrucomicrobiota bacterium (assembly GCA_040754135.1). Classification (GTDB taxonomy): domain Bacteria; phylum Verrucomicrobiota; class Verrucomicrobiia; order Limisphaerales; family SIBE01; genus JBFMDG01. The sequence goes on along the minus strand of JBFMDG010000085.1, from coordinate 1,293 downwards.
ACTTTCATGAGGTAGGAACTCCAGCACGGCCCGGTGCCGCCATGATCCGTTAGAACAACGGTTTGTTTGCGCAGGCGCGCCAGTAGGATGAGCAGATCGGCCATGGGCGTAGGAAAAACCTGCAGATGGAGGAGGTCAAACGCCTTCAGTTCTCGAACGGTCTGCCACGGAATTCGAAATCCGAATTTTTGCCCGGCCGGGTAAAAACGAAAAGTTTGATGTTCGAGTGCCTCCTCGAATCGGCTCCCGGCTCTCAAATCAAACAAACCATGCGTCGTGCCGACATAACGCGAAAGCGCTTTGGCATACTCCAACGCGTAGCGCTCACCACCGCCCACAATTCGATCTTCGGCACGGTAAGAGGGCGGGATGATTAATACCCGCGGGGCGCGCGGCGGCTGGTTTTGGACACGGTCGTCTCTCACGGCGTCGCGTTGCGAACGATATGGGCCACGGCCCTGCGGACTGGCTGCAGGGACTCCGACTTTTCTTTGCTCGATCCGGAAACACTGCGACGGGCGACCAGTCCCGTGGCTTGAACGTAATAGCCCACTTTTTGCGGTGAAGACAGCCCCACTAAAAACTGGTGGTCACCATCGTCGAGCAACAGTTCGCCGGGAGTGTAGCTCGAGCATTGCGCGGCAATTGCGAATCGAGCCTGATCGGCGCGGAAAAAACTTCGCCCGTCGAGAATGCGATGCGCCGCTTCGCCAAGCCCGAGCACGTCCAGGATCGAGGGCATGACATCCATGTGTGAACCGACAGAAAGCGGAGCCATGGAGCGCGTTCCCGGGGCGTAGAAAAAAAGCGGCACTTCCAGTTGGTAACGATTTAACTTCGAAGAATGAGTCAGATTGCCTTCTTCGAGGAATTCCTCACCATGATCGCCTGTAAACACAATGACGGAATTTTGTGCCAATCCGAGCTTTTCGAGCTGTTCCAGAAACTTGCCAAAAAGCAGGTCACTAAATGCAATGGAATTCCGGTAGCGATTCAGCAGCAATGGCAAATTGGCAGTGGTGATCGCTCCCGGCATCAGAGGCACCCGCTCCATGAATGGTCGAAATGGCGGCTCGAATGTCGCCGGCCATTGGTATTCATGATGCGTGCTGTTCAGAATACAAAGGTAAAAACTCGAACGGGCTTGGGCGGCGTGCGAAGCCATCAGTTCCAACAGCCGGTTCATTACGGCTGCATCAAGGTCACCATCATTGCGGCCGGCTTTCTTCGATACTTCATCCGGCGCTTGAAAGACGGAATCGAGCAGCGAAAGGTCGCTGCCGAAAGTGGCCC
>JBFMDG010000084.1:0-15441 GCA_040754135.1 Verrucomicrobiota bacterium | reverse complement strand
GCCGCACATTTTCGAACCATTCTTCACCACCAAAGAAGTCGGCACCGGCACAGGACTCGGCCTTTCGATCGCTCATAGCATCATCTCCGATCACAAAGGGCGCATCGAATATCAGCCCTCGACGGAAGGCGGAGCGGGATTCCTGTTGGAATTGCCGATCGTGACCGATGCCCCGCCGATTCCCGAATCGCCGTCGGAAACGAAACCGGCGGCCCAGTCTCCGGGACCGGTGACGGGCAGCATCCTGGTTTTGGACGACGAAAAATCGATCGCCGAATTGCTGGGCGAAATTCTCGAAATGCTCGGCTATCAAGTGACGCTTTCGTGTTCGCCTCCGCACGCTTTGGAACTGCTCGATCGGACTCGGTTCGATCTCGTCCTTTCCGATTTCCGAATGCCCTTTATGGATGGCCAGCAATTTTACGAGCAGGTCACGCAAAAGCATCCGGACATGCGGCACCGCATCATCTTTCTCACTGGCGACGTTGTCACAGCCGAGACGCAAGCTTTCCTGCAATCGACGGGCAATCCGCATTTGCCCAAGCCATTTAAAGTGGACAGTGTGGAGCGGGTGGTGGCGGAGACGCTGGCGCGCGCCGCGGAAGGACCGGTTCGAGCGTTGGAATCGGTGTCGGGCGCATCGAGGTGAGCGAAGCTGTTGGAAAAAATTTCCGGCGCTAATCCAAATCGAATCTCTCGTTGACTCCAGCACGGGGTTTGTTACCGTGTGCCGCAGCGCAAAGAACAGCAGTGCCGGTGTCAGTATGACAGATGTCAGTATGGATCATGGGTGACATTCAGCGATTCCTGCGGGTGCAGAATCTCCCCACGCGGTCTTTGAGCGCCCAACCAACCACAAGACTACAATGAACCCTGCCAGACTTTTTGTTGGCAATCTCCCCTACCAAACCATGGAAAACGACTTGCAAGAGTACTTCTCGCAAGCGGGAGTGGTCACGTCCGTCAACCTCATGCTCGATAAATTTACCGGCAAATCCCGGGGCTTTGCTTTTGTCGAACTTTCCAGCGCTGAAGAAGCACACCGCGCAATCGAGATGTTTCAAGGCAAAGAATTTCAAGGCCGCCCGCTGACCGTTAACATCGCCCGTCCGCGGGAAGATCGTCCGGCTCGCCCGAGCAGTGGATATCGCGGCGGCGCGCGAGATGGCAGTCGCGATGCAGGCCGGCGCGAGCGGTACTAGTCGCATCGGCAACGGTTTTTTGAATTGGCCGGCAATGCATTTCCCGGCCAATTTTTTTGCTGGATAAACATTTGACACTGCGGATGCAGAATCCTAGTTTGAGCCGAAAAGATTTTTATGGCTGACAATACTCCCAATCCTCCTTCTGGCGGTGTGCCACCGAAGCCTGCGGAAGCAGCCAAGGTGCAGCCGAAAAAGGAAACGGTTCGCATTAACCTGCCGCCCAAACCAACGGCAGCTCCCACGATCAAAATTCCCGCGCCCGCAGCCGTTGCCGCCGCCAAACCCGCTGCCGCGGCACCCGTCGCAGCCGCGGCACCGGCCGCGCAGGCCGCTCCGGCCGCCGCCTCCGCACCAACGGTCGCAGCACCGGCGGCTGCGCCACGTCCTGCCGCAACAACCGGCGCTCCGCGCACAGCCGCGCCCAGGCCAGCTCCAGCCGCCACGGTCAGTGGGCTCGATAACGCGCTGGCAATTGCCGCCGCCCTCGTCGGTTTGCTCGTGCTCGTTCGCGTTTTTCTTCTGGGTTCTTGACCGTACGCCAATCCATTGGCGCCGTTATGCGGCGCCTGATTGGAACTTTATTCTAAAATACTCATTATGGCTTCTTCGAATATTGTCACTTTGACGGAACAAAATTTTGCGCAGGAGGTTCTGAATTCTCCCACACCTGTGCTCGTGGATTTTTGGGCGGAATGGTGCGGGCCTTGCAAAATGATCGCCCCCATTCTGGACGAAATCGCCAGCGAATACGACGGCCGGGTCAAAATTGGAAAAGTGAACATCGACGATTACCAAAACCTGGCCACGCAACATGGCATTCGCGCCATCCCCACTCTGCTGCTGTTCAAAAACGGACTCGTCGAAGAGCAAATCGTTGGGTTGCGCAGCAAGCGCGATTTGAAAGCCAGCCTGGATAAAGTCGCCGTCTGACCAGACCAGGTGGCGGTGTATGCCACTCATCGTCACCCCCCATCAACTCGCTCAGCGCGGCGAGTTTTATCATCAACTGGCGGCGATGACCAGCGCGGGTGTGGGGCTCATCCAAGGCTTGGAAATGGTTCAACGCTCGCCGCCGTCACGCTCTTTTCGCCAGCCCATCGGCCATCTCATCGCCGCCATTCAGCAAGGTTCCACGCTCTCCGATGGGCTCTATTCGCTCGGGACCTGGATGCCTTCTTTCGATATCGCGCTCATCCAGGCCGGCGAACAGAGCGGCCGCCTCGACGTCAGCTTCCGCTTGCTCTCGAATTATTACGAGGAACGCGCCCGCCTCGCCAAACGGGTCATCGGAAGTTTGATCTATCCGGTCGCGCTCTTGCACATGGCGTTTCTCATCTTTCCCACCGAATTGCTCACGCGGCTCGTCTGGCAGGGTGAAGTGGTTCCGTTCGTTCTGAACAAACTGTTCATTTTCACTCCGCTTTATGCCGGTGCTTTCGTCCTGCTTCTCGCCTGCCAGGGACGTCATGGAGAACAATGGCGCACCTTCCTCGAAAAAATTTCGCGACCCCTGCCGCTCATCGGAGCCATCCGCAAAAGCCTGACCCTCGCGCGCCTGGCCGTTTCCTTGGAAGGATTGATCTGCGCCGGCGTCACCATCATTGAAGCCTGGGAAATGGCCGCGGTGGCCAGTGGCTCGCCCGCGCTCCGCCGCGTGGTGAATGGCTGGAAACCTTATCTCGCCGCCGGCCAGACGCCGTCCGAAAAGATTCTCGATTCGAATTTTTTTCCCGAGCTTTTCGCCAGCCTCTATGCCACGGGAGAACGCTCGGGGAAACTCGATGAAACCTTGCGGCGCCTTTACAACCATTATCAGGAAGAAGGCTCCCGCAAACTCCAGCAACTCGCCGATTGGGCGCCAAAAGCCGTTTTCCTGGTCATCGCCGGTTTGATCGCCGTTAAAATCATTTCCTTTTACACCGGCTATTTTAACACCATCAATCAGGTCATCGGCACGGAATAAGACGGAAAGGATCGCGCCTCATGACGGTCTCCGAACTGTTATCCAATGAAGAGTTGCGCCAGCGGGAATTCCCTGTGGCCAGGGAGAAAATCTTCCTCGCGCACGCCGGCGTTTCACCATTGCCCCGCCGCGTAGCCGAGGCCGTCATCGATTACGCCCAGCTCGCCACTCGGCAGGATCAGGAGCTGTTCGTGCTTGTGACTCTCGTGCGCGAAACGAAAGCGCTCGCGGCTCAACTCCTTGGCGCGCTCCCTGAAGAAATCGCCCTCGTCGGCCCCACGTCCCTTGGCTTGAGTTTCGTCGCCGCCGGATTGCCATTCAAAAAGGGCGACAACGTTGTCATTTACTTCGACGATTATCCTTCCAACGTTTACCCATGGATGGCCTTGGCTGATCGCGGAGTGCAAGTTCGGCTGCTCCATGTGCGCGAACTGGGGTGCATTCGTCCCAATGATGTGCTCGGCCAGGTGGATGAACAAACCCGGCTCGTCGCGCTCGCCTCCTGCCATTTCGTGGCCGGCTATCGCATCGATATCAACGCCATCGGTCGCGCCCTGCACGAACGCAAAATTCTGTTTTGTGTGGATGGCATTCAAACGTTCGGCGCCTTTCCCACTCCGGTCGAGCATGTCGATTTTCTGGCGGCCGATGCTCACAAATGGCTGCTGGGCCCCTGCGGCGCGGGGATTCTTTATGTGCGCAAATCGGTGCAGGAACGGCTCGCGCCCATGGTCTATGGCTGGAACAATGTGCGTTGCCCCAATTACGTCGCGCAAGAAGACATTGAATTTCGCGACTCAGCGCAACGTTACGAAGCGGGCACTCACAATCTCCTCGGAGTGGTTGGGCTGCGCGCCGCTCTCGATCTCGTCCGAGAATTGGGAATCGACTCAATCGCTGCCGAACTCTTGCGCAAACGGAGCTGGCTCGTGCCGGCATTGCAAGACAAAGGTTGCGTGGTCGTGCAAGCCGATGCCCCGGCGGCAAACGCGAGCGGAATCATTTCTTTTTTCAAACCAGGCGCCGATCTCCAGGCATTGCAGCAAAAGTTTGAGGCGGCAAATATCATCGCGTCACTGCGCGCCGATCGCTCCGGGCAACGTTACATCCGGCTTTCACCGCACGTTTACAATACTGATGCCGAACTCGAGCGCGTTCTCGAACTCGTTTGATTTTCGCGGGAAAATCTCTCGGCTTCGGCAGCCGGGAAATGGCTAAATGGACGCGTTCAGCGGGCGTTCCTGTTCATGTTCGATCGATTGAAAAAGTTTTTGCTCGGCACGGCGCGCGATCGCACTCCGATGGCGGATTCCGAGCGTCTCCTGATCTTGCAACGCGAGCTGGCATCGCTGCGCCTCGATCTCGCCGAAAAAGAAAAATGCCTCGCGGATTTCCGCCGCCAATCGGAAGCGGAAAAGTTGTCCGCCGACATCCGATGGAGCGAACAATGGCAAAGTCACATCGCGCAATTGCTCGAAGAAGCCGCCACGCCTGTTGCGCAATTGCTCACGCAAACGCACCTCCACAACAACGGAACACCCGTGCAAACGAAGGACGTGCTCGCGCTGGTTCACCGCCTCATCGCTCTTTTTGAAAGGCTCGGCCTGAAGGCTGAGGGCGAGATCGGCGCGATCGTGGCTTTTGATCCCGATCGTCACGAAATGATGGAAGGCCAGGCAGAGGTCGGGCGCGGCAGCTCCGTCGTCGTCCGCATGTGCGGCGTGGTTCATGGAAAAAAGATTCTGCGCAAAGCGTTATGTCAGGCCGTTTAGGAATTGATTTCGGCACCTCGAATACCGTGCTTGCGGTTTGGGATGCGACGCATCGTGAAGGCATTCCAATGCATGTTCCCGAAATGGGCCAGATCCACCCCGCGAGCGCTTCGCTGTTGGTCGATTCGCCCGACGAATCTGCCTTGACCAAAGCCGCCGAGATTTCCGTGATTCCATCTTTGATTCATTATGCGGGCGATGGACGCCGATGGATTGGCGAGCAAGTTCGGCAGAAAAACCTGACGAACTCGGATCGCACTTTCAGTTTGATGAAACGGTATATCGCCAATCGCAGCCCGGTCGCGCGGCGGCTCGATGGCCGATCGATCACGCATTTTGCCGCGGGCCAGGATTTTTTGAGCGCGGTGCTTTTGCTGGCCATCGAGGAAATGAAAGTTGGCGACGAGGAAATGGCCTTCACCGTGCCGGTGGAAGCATTCGAGCATTATGTCGATTGGCTGACGCGCGTGACGGAATCGATCGGAGTGGCACGGTTTCGCCTGATTGACGAGCCGTCCGCTGCGGCCTTGGGCTATGGCGCGCATATCCAACCCGGTCACGTGTATCTGATTTTCGATTTTGGAGGAGGCACGCTCGATGTAGCGGTGGTGTTGATCGAAGAAGAGAGCCAATCCGCATCCGGACGCAGGTGTCGAGTCCTGGGCAAAGCAGGACGCGAACTTGGCGGCAGCACGCTGGACGCATGGTTGTTCCAGGAAGTGCTCCGGCGGCATGGCCGGTCGGACAGCGACGAAGACGTCCGCAAAATGAGCAGCCAGCTTTTGGGCGAATGCCGGGCGGCCAAGGAAAAATTATCTCGTGACACGCGCGCCGAAATTACGGCCATGAACCCGGCGACCGGCGCCGTGCTCGGCACTGGCATCACGCGCGAAGAGTTTGAAGCGCTCCTCGATGCGCGTGAAATGTTCACGCACATGGATCAAACCGTGCGACGCGCCCTCAATGCCTCGCGCGAACGCGGTTACTCCGAGGACCACATTCAATCGGTTCTGATGGTGGGCGGCAGCAGTCTGATTCCATCGGTGCAAAAAGCCGTGCAGCGCATTTTCGGACGCGACAAGGTGCGCTTGGAGCGGCCGCTCGACGCGGTGGCGCGCGGCGCTGCTGCCTATGCCGCCGGCATGGATTTCTTCGACCACATCCAACATGATTACGCCATCCGTTGGTTCAATCCGCAAAAAGGGGATTATGATTATCGCGTGCTGGTGCAGCGCGGCACATCCTATCCGACTCCGGAACCGATCGCGCGCCTCACCATCAAAGCCACCCAGCCCGGACAGACTCAGCTCGGCATCGCCATCTTCGAAGTGGCCACGGGCGGCACTGCGGACAAAGGCGTCGAATTGGTTTTTGATTCCTCCGGCGCCGCGCGCGTCGTCGAGGTGCTGCCCGAGGAAGAAGAGCGACGGCGTTATTTCTGGATCAATGAGCAAAGCCCCACTTTCCTCCCCGCCGAACCTCCCGCGCAAAAAGGCGAGCCGCGCTTTACCGTCGAGTTCGGAATCGATAGCCACAAGCGTCTCCTCATCACCGCGCGCGATTTGAAAACCGGGCGGCTCACGCACCAGGAATTTCCAGTGGTCAAGCTGACGTAAGTTTGCCCCATTGAATTATTCGCGCGGCTTTCGCTTTTGCGAGGGCGGCGAGCGTGATGCGATTGAATTCTATTGGATCTGGTCCTGCCACATCCATTCCAGACCATGAGGCAACGGCTCGGTAGCAAATTCAAAATGGATCACACGACGGCGCAGCGGTCGGCGCGCCGGAGCCGATGCGTGGAGCAACAGCGGTTTCATCACCAGAATGCCGCCTACCGGCATTTCGCACAGCACGGGACGATGTTTCGTTCGCCATTCGGCGATGGCGGCTCCGGTCAGCTTGCCCTGCTTGTGTGAGCCTGGCAGGATTTGAAGAGCGCCGTTGCTCGCATCGCACGGGTCCAAATGCACGCGCAGTGTGAGCATGCGCTCGAGCACTTCCGCCGGGGCCTGCACATGTGGCACCCCAGCTTTCATTGACCACGGACCGAAACCGGGCGCTTCGATTCGCTTTCGCACGGCGATGGTGATGTCCTGATGCCAGGCGACTTTCCAATTGGCCTGGCCGGTTTTGTCGAAAAACAAGCTACGCACCACGAATACCGGGCAGCCAAGAATCTCGTTCAAACAATTCCGAACCGCATTTGCTTCGAGCAATCGCGCCACTTTGGCAACGGCATGAAGCACATCACGCTTCGCGAAACCGGAACGCAACCCGGAGGAGAAGGGCAGCGCCGAGTCGATTCGCTCTTTCAAAATCTCGATTTCCTCGAACGGGACCGCTTCGCGCCAGAGGAGCCACCCATCGGCATCGAGTGCTTTGCGAGTGTCGGCGGCGGGCACTGGGTGAATCTGCATCTTGAGTTTGATTTGGCCTGCCGTATCATCCGCGTGGATGAAAGAAAAGTGGAATATGGGGCTCGCGATCGTGCTGATGGTGCTCTTTGCGCTCACTCGGTGGCCTGGTTTGATGCCTCCAAGTTTCAGCGCGGCATACGGGCTGATGTTTTGCGCGGGGGTTTATTTCACAGGCCGCCTGGTTTGGCTGCCAGTGATCACGATGCTTTTCACGGACGTGCTGTTGAATGTATTCGCTTATGAAACCGCGCCCTTCAACGATTACATGCTCGTCAATTATGCCGCTTACGGAGGCATCCTGCTGTTGGGCCGCGCTTTCGGACCGCGGCGGTCGTGGTTTGCGCTTTTGGGCGGGGGATTGCTGGGCGCGATTTTGTTTTATTTGCTGACCAACACCGCGGCCTGGCTGCAAAATCCCGAATACCAAAAAACTTTGGCCGGTTGGATTCAGGCGCTCACCGTGGGCACGCCTGGCTGGCCGCATACGTGGGAATTCTTTCGCAATACTTTGACGAGCGGCGGCTTGTTCACTGGACTGTTTGCCGGCGCAATGAAACTGAGCGGGGCGGAAGAAGTCTCCGACGAAGAGAGCGAAGAGGAAGCGGAACCCGAATCAGCGCCCGCACCCGAAGAGTCGAAGGCTTCGTGACCTGGAACGCTTGCGATCGTCCGTGACGGCAACTCATTTTTTTCATGAGAATCGGAGTGATTTCGGATACGCATGGCCATTTGGATCCAAAGATCAAAACCATTTTCGCGGGCGTCGATCACATTTTGCACGGCGGCGATATCGGCCTGCCCTGGCTCATCCTCGAATTGGAAGAGATGGCGCCGGTGACGGCCGTGCTCGGTAATACGGATCAAGGGCTGCACTATCGCGAAACCGAAGTGGTCCAACTTGGCGCCAGAAAGTTTCTCGTCCACCACATCGTGGATGTGCATGCGCCACAGGAGAGCCTCGAGCGGCGGCTCCGTCGCGAACAGCCCGACGTAGTGGTGTTCGGGCATACTCACAAGCCCTTCGCGCAAACGGTGGGTTCGACTTTTTACTTCAATCCCGGTTACGCCGGCAAACCACGGTTTAATCTGCCGCGTTCCGTGGCCATTTTGCACTGTGACTCGACGGAAATCCGCCCCGAATACTTTCCGCTTTAAATTTCACCATTGCACGCCTGCGAAGTTTCGACGCGCTCTTCGCGAATAGTAATTTGAATGAAAACATGCTGAGAAAGAGCGAGCGTGTCTTTAAATTGAACGGCTTATGTTGAAAGCGCAGCGATCAAGCATTTTATCTCTTGCGCCTTGTTCACCTTTCACGATTATTTCCCAAAGCCGTGTTGAAAGTAGAGCAGACGATACCTGAAACAAATACCTGAACTGCCTGAGACTTTCGTTTCCACTGCTTGAATCTTCATGAACCCCGAGGATCTCTCCACGTCGGATTTCCCGCTGCAACGGGCTGAACAAAAATACCTGATAGCGACCATCGTGGAATTAAAGCTATGGAGGTCGCATCCGTGAAGAAATATGCGAACCCTCCGATCCAGGAAGCGATCTGCGAAATACATTTTGAGCGGACTCAGCCGATGACGCCTGGCGATTTTGAGGTGATCCAGCCAGTTTGGTTTTCTAATTATCCACAGCAGGAGATCGTCGCGGAAAAGAGCTTCGAGTTTGAGTTCAGCGTTCAGCAAGTTAATGCGCATTCCAAGGAGATCGGGCATAAGCTGATTGCCCGTTCCGCGGATGGAAAGCATCTCTCACAACTTGGACCGCGCTTCCTGGCGGTGAACAGGCTCGGACCTTACATTGGCTGGGAGGAAGAGTTCCGCGGAACAATCTTGGCCCGATGGCAGGAGGTGCAAACCAGTTATGCTTTTACGGCAATTAATCGCATAGGCCTTCGATACATAAACAAGATCGACATTGAGCAGAACCCTTTGGACTGGAGTGAGTGGTTTGCAGTGCCGCTTCCAATTCCTGCCGCTATCCCAAATCGCGGCGGACATTTTCAATCTCATTTTCGGCAGAGCATCGGACCGGACATCGAAGCCATTCTGAATTTTGGAGTCTTGTCGCCACACTCGCCTGGGTGGACAAGCGTCCTTCTCGATATAGACGTCATTTGGAAAGGAACCGCGCCGGCCCAGCAGATCGATGAATTTCTGGAGCACGTTCATCAGCCGCATCGGTCCATTTTTGAGGGCTATTTGCTCGACAGATGCCGAAATCTCTTTCAGAGTTAGTACGCCATGAGAATGCGCTTGCAAATACCAGGAGATTGGATGGCGCTGGGTTTGTTCGCGGCCTGCGCCGGGACGGCACATGCGGTATCTCTGTCACTTGAATCTGAGGCAAGCGTTCCGACCCAGCAGTTTTCCCCCAGCCGCCAACAACCGTCCGAAGTCTCCGATGCACTCTCCTGGATCGCTTTCGCTAACAGGGCTATTCCTGATGCGCGTCCGATGCTTGATTGGGAGCGGCGTGACGCGGACGAGTTCTTCTGGTCGCAGTTTGAATGATCGACTTGGAGGGAGCAGTCGTCAGAACAAGTCTCGTCCCGAGGGAGAAGGTGGCGTCGCTTCTCGCCGCACTGAAGAAAGTTCCTGAGTTCGGTTGGCTCTTAACTGCGCCTCACGCTGAGGAGCATCGCCTTCAAGGCGACCTTCTTGCGGATTTTCCAGTCGCCTTGATCGCACCTGACGGCCGCTCCGTTTCAAAGCGATTCGCTGTCATGATTTTGAATAACACCTGTGACCTGCAACCGAAGCGATCGTCCTTCGTAAACGTCGCACCCGTTATCGACTTTGAGGAGTTTACAAAAGCGGAGATCGCCAAGCGTGGTGAGGACGGTGCTCGGTCATATCTCCACGACATTCGTTCCAACCGGGTTTTAGAGATGCTCTGGCTTCCTCCTTTTCACACCTTCAGGCATGGGGCCATTGTGTTTCTCGACCGAATCGGTACTGCCGCAATTCAGATTTACGAACACTCGTTGGGCAGCAACGCACGTTTGGCTTCGTTATCACAGAACGGATTCTACTACTTTCTGATAAAGATCACGACGCACCTTGCTCGCGCGGAGTCAGCGGAAGTTCGCAGAGACGATTCGAGCTAGGCTAAACTTCAAGAAGAAAGTTGTAACAGGTCAATTTGGAAAAACGAACCAAACGTTTGCCTCGTCATTCTCCGGCCCTTATCAGATCGCATATTTGGCTGTGATCCATTCCGGGATGTCTTCGGCCCGGCCCGTCTTTGCATTGACCATGGTGTAATGGCAGTAGCCATCCGCGCAGAGCTTTTTGGTGGGAAGCCGAACGATTTCAAAATTCACCTGCACACTATCGGAACCGATTTCCTCGATCCACGTGCGCACGACAAATCGTTCCCCAAGGCGGAGCGGGCGCTTGTACTCGACGTGAAAGACGCGCGCAAACCAGGCGTAACCCGCCTGGAGAAATTCCTCCATCGACATTTTGTAGCAACGCTCCATCTGATCGTAACGCGCCGCCAGAACGTAATCGAAATAGCGACTGCCATGGACATGCTGGTTCATGTCGATGTCGTCGGGCCGAACCTGCATTTCCGTTTCAAACTTCGCTTTCCCGAGTGTCATGTGGATCGAGTCAGTCAGTGAATTCAACCGTGGCCGCCAATGGTCCGCCGGGCAATCCTTCATACGTCACCGTCATTTTTTGCCCTGCCTGGACTGGCACGGCTTTGAGGGAACCGAGACTGAGGAGATCGCCTGGTTTGAGTTTCTCGCCGCTGATGGTCAGATCGCGCAGCAGCCAAAGGACGGCATTGAGCGGCTGTCCCAGGATGGCGTTTCCTTTGGCGCGACCGAGGTCAGCGCCTGCCTGATTGGTGATCGTCACGTTCATGGCGGCGAGTGCCTCCACAAATTCGGGCGTGGGTTGAAAGGCCCGGCGTTGGCCTATCACTCCGAGCCGCGCACCTACATTGGCGGCGGTTAACATGGCCCCATTCACCGGTGGGTTGGTGGCAAGCACCATGTCGGGCAATTCGATGAAAGCGACCAGTTCCTTCAGGTGTTGGGCAACTTCCAGCGGCGTTCGCGCAGCGTGAATCCCTTCATCCCGCACCACCACCAGCAGATCCGCTTCGCAAATCGGGCGCACCCCAAATCGAGCCGAAACTTTGGCGCTGTTGGGCAAAACCATTTTTTCGAGCAGCTTCCCGCGAATCGGCGAGCTCAATCCCAGTCGTTCCTGCGCCTCTTTGGTTACCAACCCGACTTTGTAACCCACCACAGGTCCCAACCGAGGCACGAGCGCGGCGACGAATTGCTTTTGCGCCTCGATCCCCTCCTCCAGGGTCAATTGCGGCGCAATCGCCTGACTCGGCCGGCGTGCAAAAAAATCGTCGGCCAGCTGATGAATCGCTTGTTCGGAAACCGGCGCGCCGATCACGACGCAATGAGCCAAACCGGTGACAATCGCCAAAGAAACGATCCGACGCGTGAGCGAAAAAGGCTTGGCGCAAAGTTGAAACCGGTGAACGTCGATCCACCCAGTGAGAACAAATCGGAGTTGGCCCAGCTTTGACCTCGCCTCGAAAGTTTTGAGTCGATTTGAATCGCGGAAAAGAATGGGCGTATTCAAGGGGATTTTCCTCGAGCCTGCCGGTACTGTTCGTAAGCCTCGTCCCCCAGAATTTTTTTCAAGGTCTGTTCCTGTTCGAGCAGCACGCTTTGGATTCGGGCGCTTTGCTCTTCAGGAGAGAGCGATTGATCGGAGGCGATGCGTTGTCGTTCGAGTTCGGATTCCTGGTTGACGCGGTATAAGGGCAAAACCGTTTCGGGCGGCACACCAATTTCTTCAGCAGTGGTTTGCGCCTGACGGAAGAGCGGGTCTTGAAGGTATTTGTACATCTGAGCGCGTTCGGGACCCAACGCCTGGCTCAAGGCGTCCTCCTTTTGCTTCTCGAGCTCTGCCCGTCGTTGAATGCTCACGGAATCGTCGCCGCTGTAATAAATTTGCGCCTGCCGATCGAGCGGATCGCGAATTCGAAAAATGGTGCGGAATTCTTCCGCGGAAAGATCAAGACCGCGGAGTTCGTTGCGGAGATTTTGGGCGTTGCTCGAATAACGGAGCAGATATTCTTCGAGCTCGGCGGGGCTCATCAATTGGCCCATTTCCAAACGGGTCTGCTCGCGCATTTGGGCAATCTTCGCCGGATCCGGTTTTTGGCCCAGGCGCGTCATTTCCGCCACGTATTCCTGTTGGAGCTTTTGCGCGCGCGCTTCAATCTCATGAATGGCGCGCTTCTTTTCCGGCGTCATCGCTCCCAGCACCGGACCATCCAAGGTCGTTTGCGAACCAGGCATCGTCGTGGTCGTGGTCGTGCTCGTGTCCCAGTGCGACCCCAGCAACTGCGTCAAGAGTTGCTGGCGTTCCAATTCCAACGCTTGCATTTTGGCCATGGCCGCTTCGGTCACATCCATGTCCGGCTCGGTCTTCCACCATTGCTGCTCGGCCGTCACCACTTCCGTGAATCGCCGGCGCGCGAACAATTCGTTCACGTCGGCAACGATGATGTCGCGCACGGTCTGCTCCGGACATCCGATCGAGCGCAGATTGGAAACGTACGTGGCGTAATCGGGCGACTCGATTTCGCTCCAGGAAAAGTTCTGGCGGCGGACGACGACATTGGTTTTGACGAGTCGCGGTTCGCGGTTGGATTTGACGCTTTCGAGCAGCACGAGATCTGAAGGCAACTCCCGGGGGCGTGGGAAAAAGAGAAATGCGGCCAGCGCGACATTCAGGCCGATGGAGATCAGCAGCATCACTCTCGTGCGCATAGCGTCATTGTTCCTGAAAATGCTCCGGCGGCCAACTCATTTTCGACGCGACGCGTCCTGGTTTGGCTGGGACTCGCCCGTCGCGGTCGGATTTTCTGAGGCCTTTTGGGCCGCAGAAGCGTTCGCCGAAAATGGTAATCAACTCGCCGGTTCGATTCAACTTTGACTGAGCCGTTTGACAGGCGCTTGAAAGAGCAGTGTATGCGCGTCTTGCAGGATTTTTGGAATCCGGGCGGCGAACGGACTGGAAGCCAGAGCGGCGCGAAAATCGTGCTGACTCGCGGTGGCTGCATTCTCTCCCGGGAACCAATGATCCCCCTGCCCGAGCAGGTTGTATCGCATCCGCCCCCATTCCACGAGATCGAGCGATATCGCATAAGTCCAGAGGCGCAGAATTTCCTGCACATTGATATGGCCCGGCGACTCGATGTAGGTGGGCAAACCTTCAAACCAACGACGGCACCATTCCGCTCCCAGAGTATTTTCCATTTCCTGCCGCAGACGCGCCTCGATTTCCGAAATGGTTTCCGGGATGGCATGATAATACTTCAGCGCGGCGATATGCTCATCGAAATCGCCCGGACGAGCGGCCCCACAACTCAACGTGTGCACTTGAGGCCGGGCCAGGCAGTAAAGGTCATTGAATTGCATCGGAGTGAGTGGCGAGCACAGACGGACCAACTTGGCGGGCGGCGCGTACAGTTTGCCACCCTTGTCGTTGGGACTGATGATGAACACCCCCATGTCGCGGGCGTGCGCCGCTTCGATGGCCGGCCAGTTCAAATCATTCACGAAGTACCAATGCACATTCAAGTAATCGAACTCGTCGCTTCGGATCGCTTCCAGGATGATATCGGTGGTGGCATGGGTGGAAAAACCGATGAAACGGACGCGTCCCTGCTTTTGCAACGAGCGAGCCGCTTCCAGGCAGCCATGTTTTCTTAAAGCAAACTCCAAATGTTGCCGATGATTAATGCCATGAAGGGCCAGCAAATCGACATGGTCCAGCCGCAGGTATTTCATCGAGCGCTCAAACGTTTCGAGAAATTCCCGCGTCGAAGCCATTGGCGCCACTTTCGTCTGCACCATGATCCGGTCGCGAGGCAGTGTGGGAAGGATGCGGCCGAGCTGCATTTCCGAAGTGCCGTAGCCGCGGGCGGTTTCGATGTGGTTGATGCCGAGTTCGAGGGCGCGCTGGATGGTGGCTTCGAGGTTGGCCTGGTTATCCGAAGGAATTTCCGCAGGCGGGACATCCTGCCATTTGAACTGGTAGCGCATTCCGCCACAGGAAAGGACAGGCATTTGCAGTTGGGTTCGGCCAAACCTTCGGTACTTCATGCTCATGCGGGCAAGCTATGCCATGAAACGCGGCGGGGAGCAACGCCCCGCGGCCCATCCGCACTGGCATCTCCGAGCAATCCTCGCCAATTCCCGCTGCTTTCGATGGACCCTTCGTTGTCAAATGAGCCTCAAAACATGATTGACGTGTGGGCTCCAATTCAGTTACCCCTTAGGCACTCTGAAAACTGTTGTTTAATTCAGCGTTTTACAAAACTCATGAAAAGTGCCGTCGCCTGCCTCACCCTGGGATTGCTTTTGTTTTTTTCCGGCACCTCTCAGGCCCAGCCGGGCAATCCGGAGGGAATGACGTATAAAACCAGCTTCAAAAGCGTGCGCATGCTGGGAATCGACATTCAAAAATCACTCCGCCAACCCTATCGCGACAAGGTGCACGTCGAACCCGTCTCAATTGAAACCGATGTCACCCCGTTCGTCCGCCTCGAGGAATATCCCGACGAACAAAAGCCAATGCCGATGGTGTTTATCTCGGTGGGATTTATCGACCTCGTGAATAACCTCGCCCATGCCAAAGCCATTGATCTGGTCGAAAAAGGCTATTTCGAAAAATACGTGCTGGCCCTGAGCAAAGAAACAGGCGAGAAGGAACTCCTCGAACTCCCCGGGCTCGCCAATGAGAAATTCTGGACCGATGACGTTTTGAACGAACAGCTCAGCAACTTCAACTCAATCGTCGGCATCCTCATTGGCATCAAGCTCGCCCATCATTACACCGGCCATTTCAAAAAATACGAAAAACAACTCATCCCTGAAAATGGGCCGCGTGTGCCGATCAATAACGTCATCACTCCCAAGGAATGGGAGGAGGCGCTCAAGTTTGGGGTGCGCAATGCCCTCGACGGCGGGTGCATGGTGGAAGGAGTCATTCCCTTCTTCGAAGCATTCGAGAAAATGCCCACCC